>JASBTH010000242.1 GCA_030148525.1 Saprospiraceae bacterium
GTCCAAGAAGGTTTAACAGAGCCTGATCCGATTCATTATAAGTATTTGTCATGAACGAAATATTTAGAGCAAATCTCGTTCAATGATGTAAATAAGTCTACGGACTATAAGTATCTATTCGGCAGTTTGGAAGAGAAAGGCTTTTTTGCTTTCGAAGCGTCAGCCTGTGGGATTGGACAAGCAAGTATGCCCGTTTGAGCGTAAGGTTTTCCGCATGAAGCACAATTTTTTATGTATCCGCACATTCATTGCGCTTATACAACTATCTCTACCAATATCGCCTAAACCATCCACATCCGCAAACCCAAGCCAACAGCGGACATAGTCGTTACTAACGGTTATACCGCTTCCGAAAATGTTTGGGCTTCGCCCAACCTTTTCACGCGAGAATATACTCGACTCGAAGTGGTTTGGAGTCCCAGCACGAAGTACTGCGGAGCAAAACCACTTCGTTGTCGGTATAGTAACCGATCATAACGGTTAAAAACGACTGAGCTAATAGCTCATCAGTAAGAATCATCAAACGTCAACTAAAGGTGCTCGTAATACACCCCCTCCCGGTGCATAAACGTCCCCTCCTCCCGGTTCAAATCCAGTCGCCCGCCCGCGAAATTCGTCGCGGGTAAGCCTAACTCCTGAAACAGACAAGCCGTCGCGGCAAAGTCCCAAATGCTGCCGCCGCCCTTCTCCTTTTTTGGGAACTTCAACATCAGGGCCGGACGGTTTTCCAGCACCCGAATGGCATTCAGGACCGAGCCGGCGCCGGATAGCTCCCGGTAGCCGCTTAGGCCCAGTTTTACGGCACTTTCGTGCAAAAGGGCTTTTATCTCATCGGCACGGGGCGTGTCCCGGAGTCGACGGTCGGTAACGTAGGTGAGGTAGTCGCTAGGAGGAGGAAGTTGCCAGGGGCTATCATTCTTGTATACGCCTTTGCCCTTGCGGGCGTGGTAGAGGGTCTCGGTGACGGGGTCGTATACAATACCCAGGAAGGGAGTCCCGTCCCGGGCAACCAGGGCAATGGATACGGAGAACCCCGGTCGCTGCTCCGTAAACGGCAGGGTACCGTCGAGCGGATCAATACACCAGAAGTAGTCTTTCCGGAAACGGCTGCCATCGTCCTCGGTCTCTTCCGATAACAACGCCAGATCGAATGCCTCACAGGTGGGCAGGATATGCCGGAAAATGGCCCGTTCGCAAGCCCGGTCGACCTCGGTCACCACCTGAGATGCCCGACTGGTCCCCGCCTCCTTTTGCTCAACGGAAACAACATCATCCATATGCTGCTGAATTACCCGGCCGGCGGCCACGGCCGCTTCGATGCCGATTTGGTTGAGGTGTTCGAGGTTCATGGTCGTCGGTTTAAGTAAAGATGGTAATTGGTATTGGGTAGTAGGATGTGTTTAAGTCACCGTGATCTCGTTAAAAAAGATGAAATCAATGTAGAGCAAAGGTTTAGGCTGAGATTAAGGTTAAGTAGGTGGCCCGTGCTTGCCTTCAACTGCCCACAATTTCGGCAGGCAGGACTGAATCTGAACCTTCCCCGCCCGCCGATACTTCGTGTAGGCAGTGACGAAGATGGGAACCTTAATCTCAAACTGAACCTAAACCTGAATCTTCATCTATAAAAGCGATTACTTTCAAGCTTAGTAAAAAAGGTGGTTTTAGAAGGATACGCGCCGAGTCCTACTACCCTCTACCTAATACCTACTACCAAATACCAAATTCACACCAACTCTTCAATCACTTCCGCGGTCACCCGCTCACTATACCCGTTGATCTTCCAGTGACCGGGACTCCAGCCCTTCAGAAAACGGTGGAAATCGGCCCAGGCGACCCGGTACAGGGAGCGCCATTCGGTTTCCAGGGCTGCGTTCGGTGCACCGAGTTCACGATGCAGGTGCTCAAAGTAGGTATCCAGGATCTTCGGCTCCAGACGCTCGAAGTCGTGCTCGTCGAGGCAGCTGCCCACGAAGTAGGCAACATCTTTCATTCCACATCCCCCACCTACGTACTGGAAATCCACGCCGGCCACCCGACCGTCTGGCGCAAAACAGAAGTTGGCCAACTTGGCGTCGCCGTGGACGATGGTTTTCCAGGTACAGGCATTCAATCGTTGGTCAATCAGGGGCGCGGCTTCCCGCAGTCGTTGATCAACCAGGGCGGCGAGTTCCTGCGGACGGGTCGCCAGGTGCCAGTAGGTACCCACGTCCCAGAGTCCCTCCGGCGTTTTGCCCAGGTAACTGGCGTGAAAAGCCGCCAGCCAGGCCAGACAGGAGACGATCTCGTCCCAGTCCACTGTTTTTTTGCGTAAGCGAAAACCCGCTTCATCCAGGTCTTCCAACACGATCAGCACTTCCTCACCCACCGTCTCGATAGCAAAGCACCTGGGCAGACGAGCCCGACTGTCCACACTATACCGGTCGTACCAGGCCGTTTCTACTTGATAAGACCTCACCTTACGCTGGTGACCAATATCCGTATTCCATCCGCGCGGATGTTTGCTTTGCTCCGGCAGTTGTACGTGCTTGACCACCACGCTGGTTACCGGAGCATCGGTCAGACCAACGCGCAGAATCTTGCCGTAACCGCTCCACAATTCCTGGATGGTTTCCTGTACGTGCAGGGAGGAGGCACCGGTGCTATGTAGAATGATCGATTGGAAATGGTCCGTCATATCGGCCCAAAGATAATAAAGTGAAGAAACCATGGACCAAACCTTGGTCCATGGTCCATGGTCCATTCAGGCTGACCGGGAACTCAAAACATTTTTTAATACCCCATGCATTAAGTCTCCTAATCATGTACGTTTATTTGTACTAGTGCCATTAGGCACGACCTTTATGTAGCGCCGGCGTTAGCCGGTGCGGAGTGAGCAGTAGGATGCCCAGGAGTGCCGTTAGGCACGTTCTAAAGGAGAGTTTGTCCATGGATAATTACATCCGTTCATGGAGTGGGCCTGCGTGGACCATGGACCTTGGACCAAAAACCGAAGGAGCAAAACGCAAGAATCAAGCATACCCTAAGACAAAGCCTGAAAATCAAACCTGCTCGGTCACATCGTACCCAAAATACCGGTCCAGCATCCGCATCGACACCTTATCCGGCGTGAGGCCGATGAAGGTATTCCGCATGGCAATGCCCACCGGATTCTCGATCTGGCCCATTTTGCCCATGCGCAGGCTTTGCTTCGTCACCTGAGCACTGCGCGGATAATGCAGGTCTTCGTAGCGGGCGAAGGCGTCGGGCAGGTGATCGTACTTTCGTAGACACTGTGCCAGTACGTAGGCACCCTCGATCGCCATACAGGCGCCCTGACCCAGGTTGGGTGTGGTGGGGTGAGCCGCATCGCCCATCAGGACAACCGGTCCCTGACTCCAGCCGCGGGTTGGAACGCGATCGCCCAGCGGATTCTTCAGAATATCACCTGAGTTATCGAACAGATCGGGAATGGGATCGTGCCAGGTACCGAAAATGCGCTTGAGTTTGGCGAGAGCTCCTTCGGGCTCATCGTTTGTATTAGCCGGTTCGTTACAGGTGGCCCACCAACCGAACTGACCGTCCTTGATGGGGACGATCCCTACCCGGGCTCCCTGCCCCCAGGTTTCGGAACTATAACCAGTGGGCGCTGCTGGCAGGGTAGCGATACCCCGCCAGCAGTTGTAGCCACGGTAGATGGGCGCGCCGTCGCCAATGATGGCTTGGCGCACCACCGAGTTGATACCATCGGCCCCGATCACCAGATCAGACTCTATTGGCTCCCGGTCCCGAAAGTGCAGTGTTGCCTCCTCATCACCGATCTCGATGTCGGTCAGCTCGTGGTCGGTGATCAGTTTTTCAGCGGGGAGCTGCTCCACGAGCATACCGTGCAAATGCGCCCGGTGCATGCATACGGTAGGGAGCTCGTAATCAGGCCTGGCCTGGCTCAGTACGTTGCCGGAGGCAGATTTGATGTAGCCCCGGTGGATCACCCCCCAGTGCGGACGCAGGGCGTCGAGTAATCCCAGGGCTTGGTAGACCCGCAGCGCATTCGGCCAGATACTCAGGGCGGCACCCACTTCCCGAAATTCGGGTGCCCTTTCGTACACGCGATAATTGGTAAGGCCAACTTGTTCAAGACAAAGAGCGGTAGTCAGTCCGCCAATGCCGCCACCGATAATGGCAATGGAATGTTTTGGAGGCATATTGCTTGTTTTATGGGGTATAAAGATGTTCTTTTTGCTGCCTTCCGGCAAAAGGGGAAGAGTCCCGCCTTCGTCAAGGCATACGCCCGTAGGGACTTCGGCGGGCGGAGAAGGTTGAGATTAAGGTTCAGGTTAAGGTTGAGATTAAGGTTCAGGTTCAAATATTCACACTTACTTCCGCTCTCCGCTCTCCGATTTCCAGCCAAAAGAACATTAGTCCCCTTCATCCGTCCTATTCATAAATAATGTTTAAAATAGTGGGGCAATTAGTATGTTTTTTTCGACTAATGACGGCTGCAAAAGGACAACACTCAAAAGACCGGTTCATTTATGTTTGGAATAGCCACTGACATATTATGGGTCTATTTTCTGATTGGACTGGCAGTTCTGCTGTTCATCAACAAACGGGTATCGTTTGATGTAGCATCCCTGATCATCATGGCCTTGTTAGTCGTGACGGGGATACTGACGCCGGCAGAGGGGTTTTCTGGTTTCAGCAATCAGGCTACCGTGACCATCGCTTGTATGTTTATACTGAGTGAAGGACTAACCCAAACCGGGGCGCTCAATAAAGTAGGTGACTTCTTTTTGCAGCTGAACCGGTATCCCTACCGGGTGGCTATTTTGATCATTATGCTGATCATTGCTGTCATATCTGCATTTATCAATAATACCGCAGCGGTGGCCATTTTTATTCCCGTGATAATCAGTCTGGCCAAAAAATTGGGGAAAAGTGCTTCCAGACTGTTGATGCCGCTTTCCTTTGCGGCCATGTTCGGGGGTGTTTGTACCCTGATCGGAACGTCTACCAACCTCCTGGTCGATTCCATTGCCACCGATAACGGACTGGAGTCTTTTACCATGTTTGAATTTGCCCCCATGGGACTCATCTTCCTGGTGGCCGGATTCGTGTATTTGTTCACCATCGGCATTAACCTGATCCCCAAACGCCGGGAAGATGAAAACCTGACCGATACCTTTTCCATGGAGGAATACCTTACGGATGTAGTACTGGATGCCCATTCCGAATACGTCGATACCCCCCTTCACGACAGTTCCCTACTCGAAGATCTCGACCTGCAAATAGTAGAGGTCTACGATGAACAAGGTCAGGCAAAAACTGACCGCAGCACTATCACCCTGCGCGCCAATGATGTATTGCGCATCCGGGGAAGTATCGATGAGATCAATAAGTTACTTTTCCGGGAAGATGTCCACATCATCCCAAATGCGCCGTGGAAGGATTCGGATTTTGAGATCGGTAATGCCCAATTGATCGAGGTGGTCGTTTCGCCGGAGTCATCGTATGCCGGTAAGAAACTGAAGCACATCCGTTTTTACGAGGAATTCGAAGCTATCTTATTGGCCATTCGTCAGGGTGGATCCCTGCAGCAGGAGGATTTTGATGAAGTCCGCCTGGAGGGTGGTACTTCCCTGTTGTTATTTGCCAAAAAAGAGCGGGTGCCCAGCATCAAGGCAGCGGGGGAGTTTATCCTGGCCACTGAAAAGGATGTGACACCCACCAAAAAGGAGCGTATTCCGGTGGCCGTAGCCATTTTGCTGGGGGTAGTAGGACTGGCGGCCTTCAATGTATTGCCCATCGTGGTCAGCGCTACCTGTGGCGTGGTTTTGATGATACTGACCGGCTGCCTGACCAATGAGCAGGCCTGGAGATCGATCAATTGGAAAGTGATCTTCCTGTTGGCCGGTATGCTGCCGCTGGGGGTAGCCATGGAAAAGACCGGAGCGGCCACCCTGTTGGCCGATACGGGGATCAATTACCTGGAAGCCTACGGTCCGCGGGCGGTACTCTCGGCCTTTTTCTTTCTATCGATGATGCTGACCAATATTATTTCTAATCAGGCCACGGCGGCTCTGCTGGCACCGATCGCGATCGAAGTGTCGCGGTCGATCGGGGTACAACCCGAACCCATGCTTATCGCGGTGACCATGGCCGCCTCCCTGAGTTTTATGTCGCCCATTGGTTATCAGACCAATACCATGATCTTTGGTCCGGGGCAATATACCTTCGGGGACTTCCTGCGGATCGGTACTCCGCTGAATATTTTATTTTGGATAATCGGAACGCTCTGTATACCCTTGATCTGGCCTTTTTAATGTTATGAAGTGGACATCTTTTTTTTCGTTTCTGGAGCCCGTTAAGCAATATCAGTGGTCGACCTTCCGCAAGGACCTGGTGGCCGGACTCATCGTAGGCGTGGTGCTTATTCCCCAGGGAATGGCCTACGCGACCATTGCCGGATTGCCGCCCATTCTGGGCTTATACGGTGGACTCATTCCGCTCTTTTTGTACCCCTTGCTCGGGCAATCCCGCAATCTGGCGATTGGGCCGGTGGCCCTGGATATGCTGATCCTGTCGGCCGGGCTGGGTGCATTAGCCGGTGATGATCCTGTTCAACGCGTACAGTATGCCCTGTTCATTGCGTCGCTTACCGGATTGATCCAGATCCTGATGGGTACCTTTCGGTTGGGGCTGGCCTTTAACCTTATTGCCCGGCCGGTAATTTCAGGCTTCACGATTGCGGCACCGGTCATCATTATTGCCAGTCAGCTCGATACCCTCCTGGGGGTAGAGATCGAAAGCTCCCAGTTTATTCACCGCATACTGATATTCTTGTTTCAGGAGATGAGCGGATATCATCCGGCTACACTGTTTTCAAGCCTCGTTTTTTTAGTGGCTTTGCTTTCGCTAAAAAAGTGGGTCAGGCGGATTCCCGGTTCGGTATTACTCATGGGGGCAACGCTTTTGGCCCTGGTATTTGTCGACCCTGCCAGCTACGGTATTCAACAGATTGGCGCTATTCCGGAGGGTCTTCCCTCATTCCGATGGGATCAGATAGCACTCGGAGAAATACGGAGTGTATTCGGAACGGCCCTGACTCTGGCCCTGATCCAGTTTATGTCGATCGCGTCCCTGTCGAAAACCTACGCCCGCAAAGACGGATACACGACCGACCCCAACCGGGAACTGGTGGCCGTTGGCAGCGCGAACCTCGTCGGTGGCTTTTTTCAGTCGCCCCCCGTCTCGGGAAGTTTTTCCCGCTCTGCCATTGCCCGCGAAACAGGGGCCCGGACCAGCTTTTTTAATGTGCTTTCCGGCGCATTGATGGTCTTAACCCTGTTGTTTTTGACCCCGGTTTTTGAGCAACTACCCAAAAATTTGCTGAGTGCCATTATCGTCCTGTCGGTGACCGGACTGATCGATCTCAAAGAAATTCGCTACCTGTTTCACGCCAAGCGACGGGATGCGACCATTGCATTCATCACCTTTTTTGCCGTATTGGTGATCGGTATCCAGGAGGGTGTTATCATTGGCATCTCGGCCTCCGCCCTGGCGATCCTGATCAAACTGGGTAAACCCACTTCGGCCGAATTGGGCCTATTGCCCGGCACCCGCGATTTCCGGAATGTAGAGCGCTTTGAGGAGGCCCAAAAGCTACGGGGCGTGCTGATTTTGCGGATCGATGCTTCGTTTTCCTTTGTCAATGCGGGCTTTTTCAAAAAGTATATCCTTCAGAAGAGCCTGGATAATAAACCACTCAAATACGTGATCATCGATGGTACCACCATCAGCGATATGGATGTGACCGCCATGGAATCCCTGAGTATCCTGATCGATGATCTGGAGGATCAGGGCATGGAACTCTATATTTCCGGCCTGATCGGCCCCGTTCGGGATATCCTTAAAAAATCGGAGAGCTCCAAATTGAAAGACCCCGGCCGTTACCATCCCACCCTGCACGATGCCGTTAAAACGGCCCTGCGCCTGCAGGATGAAAACGACTCCGGGGACCGCCTGGAACAGTATCTGTTGGATAGTGATTAAGTTCGTACTGGCTTCCTTTGCGGGTGCCATGAAAAATCGACTCCTTTTACGATCTTAGGGGCTGCAAAAGAACACCCATTCGGTAAGGTATGAAAGAACAATCAGGCACTCCTCCCTCCAGCGGATTACGTCGACAATTAGGGCTGGTAGGGTTGGCCGCTACGGGCATCTGTTCCATGTTGGGAGCATCGGTCTACGTAGTGCCCTTTATGATCCAGCGTAATGTACCCGGGATCGGCCCCAATGTATTACCCGCCTTTGTACTGGCGGCCATACCGGCTCTGCTGGCCGCTGCGGCCTATGCCATCCTGGCTTCGGCTATGCCCCGGGCCGG
>JASBTH010000254.1 GCA_030148525.1 Saprospiraceae bacterium
AGCCTACCAAGGCCGGGAATTCCTGATCTCCAGAGACGAAACCTTCCGGCCCATCAACCTCTACAATGGCCCCGACGGCGCCATGTACGTCCTGGACCTGCGCAAGGGCGTGATCCAGCACCGGGCGTATATGACCCGCTATCTGCGGGATAAGATCGTAAACAGAGGGTTGCAAAACATTACCGGCCTGGGGCGCATTTATCGTATTTCTCATACCACTAAGCCAGCACAGGCTGCGAACCTGCCCGGCGATGACGCTTCGGCCTGGGCTGATCTGCTAGGCCACCCCGATGCCTGGGTGCGGGAACGGGCCATGCGTTGGATAGTGGATCATAGGGAGCGGGAGGGTATTGACCTTCCGGAATCCAACCAGCTTGCCATACCTACTCTCAGCAGATTGGGGCAATTGCAATCAGACCGATTGCTCCAATTAGGCCGGGATGAGGTTCCCGAAATCCTTGCCCAGGCCCTGTTTTTTGCCGAAAGGCTGGAAGCGGAGCAAATAGCCTCCCTCCTACCCTCCCCCGAAGCAGCAGGCGACGGACTGATCCGGCCCGCCGCAGCCTACGCCGCCGGAGTACTCATGCGCAAATCCGGAACAGTGCCCGACGGCTGGCTGGTGCTACTCAAAGACGCTCCTCTGCTCCAGGAAGCCTTCATCAGTGGTCTGGACGGTGCTGAAACCAACTTACTACCTCTTTTGCCGAAAGGCTCCCCCTTTTCACAAAAACTGGAAAACACCCTTGCCAACCGGGAACTGAACATGGTACAGGCACCCCAGGTACAGGATGCACCCGTGGTAGACTCCCGCGACCGGGCCGCCCGCCTGTACGCCCTACACTGCGGCAGTTGCCACGGCCCGGATGGCAAAGGCCTGCCCGGCATGGCACCGCCCCTCTACCAATCGGAATACATTGCCGGTGACCCAAAGGTTATGACCCTGATCAGCCTCCAGGGTATGAAAGGCCCCATCACGGTACAGGGGCAGACCTACGAATTCGCCGCTCCCATGCCCGGCTATAAAGACAATCCGCAACTGACCGACAAGGACCTGGCCGATCTCCTCAGCTTCATCCGCAATGGCTTTGGTACCGACCCAAGTACCGTTTCGGTCGAACTGGTGAAGGAATTGCGCCAGCAGGTGGAGGATCGGGCGGAGCCGTTTACCGAAGAAGAATTGAGACAAAAGGGACTGCAGTGACTAAAAGACTACAGTGACTCTGCTGCTCTGCTTGCTTGGTTTCTGAGCCTTGCCCTTAATAGCGTGGAGCGTCGAGCGTGGAGCGTCGAGCATAGCCTCTTAGAACGTTTACATTCCCAAAATGATACTGCATAAATGTCAGGCATGCTTTGGGGCATGATTTTTTGGTCCAGGGTCCCTACCTGCACCAAGGCTTCGGCAGGCAGGCACTGTTCACGGCCCACGAATTTAACCTCAGCCTCAGCCTACTTCGTTGTCGGTATAAAATGAACTTTGTGCCCTTAGTGTCTTTATGGTTAATTTCCAATATTAAGGAGTAAACATAAACACCTAGACCATGAAACGGAAGCGCATCCTGAAGTATGTCCTGGTCGTCTGGCTAATCCTCACCGTTGCCTTTGCCGGCTGGTCGCACATCGGGCTGATCCGCATGTACGGAGGGGCGACCAAGGTAGTCGACGCCAATTCTTTCAAACTCCCGGAAGGCCCCGTCGCCATCCGCAATGTTGCCGTCCTCTCACCGGATGCCAATCAGTTTCTACCCAACCGCACAGTGCTTATTGATGACGGACTAATCACCCAAGTTGATTCAAATCTGGCTATCAATGACACCTATACTATTGTTGACGGTAGCGGAAAATATCTTATCCCCGGCCTGACCGATGCCCACG
The DNA here is from genome assembly GCA_030148525.1 of Saprospiraceae bacterium. GTDB lineage: Bacteria > Bacteroidota > Bacteroidia > Chitinophagales > Saprospiraceae > DT-110. Next base: position 1,873 of record JASBTH010000254.1, read on the forward strand.
TCCACCTGTGGCGCAGCCAAAACGACTTGTTACTTTACCTGGCCAATGGCGTCACGCAGATCCGGGAATTAATCGGCGAAAAGTTTCACCTGAAGTGGCGGGAGGAGATCATGGAAGGTCGATTAGGACCAGATATGTTTATTACTTCTCCCCGCCTTGGTACCTTTGGAGTGGTACAGGGTTGGTTCATGTCCTGGTCGCAGCGTTTTGACAATATCCGCAGCCCGGCGGCGGCCGAAAAGGCGGTCATCAGGTATCAGAAAATGGGATATGATGGCATTAAGATCTACAGCCAGCTCAGCCCGGAAGTGTACAATGCCTTATGCAATACGGCCGATTCCCTTGATTTTCCAGTTACGGGGCACGTTCCTTTCCGCACGTCATTGTCGGATGTGTATTCTTCCAGCCAGAGTGATATCGCCCACTTTGAAGAGATCATGAATGCCCTGAGCAGGGAATTCGGCTATTTTCGGAACGAAACTGCCGACTCCTTTCTAATGTACGTGGATGAACGCATGCCCGAAGTAGCCCGCCAATTGATAGACCACGATATGTACGTTACTTCCTCCATGTGGGGAACCGAGCAGTTGGTGGCTCAGAAATTTGCACTGGATTCCACGCTGACAGCTGTCCCTCTGGAATACGTCAATCCGGGTTTGGTGGAATGGTCAACCATGGTGCCCCGCGGCGGATTGGGCTGGTTACCCGAGGTAAATCGCTACCAAATGCCTCCTGACCTGACCCCCGAGGAACAAGCCGGCCGCCGTCGACACTGGGAAACCTACATCACTGCGGAACAGCGGGTTGGTGCCCAATTGATTAAGGCCGGTGTTCCGGTCATGGTCGGTACGGATGCCAATCTGCCGGTAAAAGTACCGGGCTTTTCCATACATAACGAACTGGAAAGTATGGTTAAGATCGGTATGACCCCGGCCCGGGCACTGTATGCAGCCACAGTGACTCCCAATGAATGGATTGGTGCCAACGCCGGACAGATTCAACCTGGTAAAGCAGCTAATCTGGTCTTACTTTCCGAAAATCCCCTGGAGGATATCGGGAATACCCGTTCCATCGAAACCGTGATCATGCGTGGGAAACTGCTGGACCGGGCTACCCTCGACCAAATACTTAAAGCCGTCCGGGAAGCAAATGCTGACAGCCGGAGAAAGGAGATTGAACGGTTTACGGCTAACGATTGACGAGTTTCGGCTATTGGGTCAACTCCATCCGGTGGCTGGTGACTCAATGACCGAATATTTCTGCATTTAACATTTAACATTTAAAGTTATGCAATACAACGCATCTACTCCTGCCGAATACCTCGAACAATTGGAGGATGATTGGCGCAAGGAAAAAGTACTTCAGATCCGCGAAATGATCAAAAACCACGACCCCGAGCTCGTGGAAGGCATTGAATATAAAATGCTCTCCTACGGTGATGGTTCCCGGTCGGTTTTTCACCTGAACGCCCAGCGGGCACACGTTGGTTTGTACGTTGGGAACCTGGATAAGATTGAAGGCTCATCTGAACTTCTGGCTGACTTTGATACGGGTAAAGGCTGTATTCGTATCAAAAATAAAAACGATCTTACCGAGTCGGCATTGGACACCTTCATCAGCAACACCATCACTTTTTGGCGTGCCGGCGGGGATACTGACTGTTAGCCCAATTCATTGAGGCTTATGCCCCCTACCCATTTCGGTATCGTTCTTATGCGCAGCCCGCATTTGCTCACTATCCCAGTGGTTATCAAACACCAAAACACCCCGGTTGAGGTCTTCTTCGAGCAATCGCTCCTGTTCCCTGATCATCCGGCGAGCTTCAAAAATGTAATCCTCATCGATTTTTGGTTTTTCGGCCAGTTCCCTCAGGCTTTCTTCATCCATCTTTATAAAATTCCTTGCCTGCCATTGTAGGGTATATTTCCGGAAGCCCATTTTACTCAGGACATCGGAAGCTAGTTTTACCGATGTGTCCAGAGAGGAGCGATACACGTTCTGGATACCGGTATTAATCAAGTCGTATGCATCATACCGGTTTTTTGCCCGCACCATGAACTGTATATCCGGATATTTTTTCTTGATCATTTTGACCAAAGTCATGGTTGTATCCGGACTTCCGACTGTGATGATGACCATATTTGCTTCGGCGATACCGGCTGATTCCAATAGGTCCATGCGCGTGGCATCACCGTAGTACACTTCAAAGCCCATTTGGCGCAGTAAATCCACTCTATTAGAATCGTAATCCAGAATAGTCGGTTCCACACCGTGGGCCCGCAGAAAACGCCCAACCGTGCTACCAAAATGGCCGAATCCGATTAAGACCACTTTACTGGTTTTGGCGATATGGTCAATTGGTCGTTTAATCGATTCCACCGTTCCTACCCGCGGCAGGAGCAAACGCTCGTTGACCAACCCCAGAATGGGTGTCAGCGTCATTGTTAGAGCCGTAATCAGTAATAATATGTCCAACTGCTGCTGGTCGACAATAGCTAACTGAAAAGCGAAAGAAAGGAGTACGAATGCGAACTCTCCAACCTGCGCCAACCCAACCGTTAACAGGAGGCGTTGATCCAATTTGAGTTTAAAGAGTGCTCCGACCAGCCACAAAACCAACGCTTTTAAAAGGATCACTGCCACCACCAGCCCCACAATTCCCCACGGATTCTGCTGGATCACAACGAAATTGATAGAGGCACCTACTGCCATGAAAAACAGTCCTAATAAAAGGTCTTTGAAGGGAGCCAATGTGCTCTCCAGTTCGTGTTTAAACTCACTGTTAGCCAGCACGACCCCACCTAAAAAAGCCCCCAAAGCCGGGCTAAGACCTACCAACTCCATCAATACAGAAATCCCAATAACGATCAACAGAGCCGAAGCCGTTAGCAGTTCGCGCACACCGGTGGTTGCCACACCACGCAGCATGGGAACAATGAGGTATCGCCCGAGGAGTACTATTAGAACTACGGACACCACAATGGCTAACGTTTGCAAGCCAAGGGGTAGGTTTTCCAGCATATTCAGCTTTTCCCCGTGCCCATCGCCCTCACTGTGTCCCTGATGGTTGGTCAGTAACGGTAGTGACCCCAGCATCAGGATAACAACAATATCCTGGAAGAGAAGTATGGAAAACGAAGAGACTCCATAAGTAGTGTCGAAATGCCCCTTTTCTTTTATTGTCTGGAGGGTAATGGCCGTCGACGACAAAGCAACAGCCATTGAAATGGTCAAGGACACCTTCCAGTCCAGACCTAAGCCAATACCCACTAAAAACGACAAGAGCATGGTTAACAAGACCTGGGTCCCCCCCATCCCGAGGATGATACGCCTCATTTTCCAAAAGTTGGCCGGCTCAATCTCCAGACCAATTAAAAACAGCATCATGACGACCCCGAATTCAGCAAAATGCAGAATGTCGTCTCCTTCCTCGCCCACAAACCCCAACAGGTAGGGGCCGATCAGGATACCAGCAAGCAAATACCCCAATACGGAACTCAGCCCAAACCTTTTCGCCAGTGGCACACAAACCACGGCTCCCGCCAAAAAGATCATCGCTTCAAAAAGGATAGTACCCGTCATATCAGATCTTGTTTTTTAATGCTGGAATATCGGTCAGGAAAGCACAGCCCTCGTCCGTTTCAATGGATGGTGATTGTTGAAGCAACTGAATAGCTTCGGCGTATAATGCGACTTCCCGTTTCAAGTCATTCACTTCAAGTTTATGGGTTCCCATTACGGCAAAAGGTGGCAAATATTCCATGCCGCAAATGGCGGCTGTTTGTTCGAAAGGACGCAGAAAGTCGTTGACGGAATACACATTTGACCCCTGCGCACAATACATGGCCAGTGAACCTCCAGTGGTAATCGCATTCAAGCACTGTTTTCCTTGCAGTGCATGACCACCGGGGCCGTAAGCCCATCCGAATTCAAGGACCAGATCAATCCATTGCTTTAATAGTGGGGGGCAACTGTACCAGTAGAAAGGATGCTGCCAGACAATCGTATCGTGTTGATCTAACAGCGCCTTTTCGGCGGGCACATCAATAAAAAAATCAGGGTATTTCTCGTACAAATCGTGGATTGTGACTCCCGGCAGATCTCGCACCGACTCTAATAATGCTTGATTTACCCGGGAAGCTTCATGACGAGGGTGGGCAAATAGTATCAAAACGTTTTTCATGAGTGGTTTTCTGTGTTTCTTCTTCGTAAGATACGTATATGATCACGGAAGAGCTCAGTGAACGAACAGACCGGCGGAGTGGTTTTGGCTTGCTAACGTTTTTTATAGCTTGGGGGTTGAGCTTTTCTGTATAGAGCGTCGGGCGTAGTGCGTAGCGATGAGCTGGTTCCTCTGATACCCCGATCAAAGCAAAGTGGCGCAAAAGATCACGTCACTACCCGCAGGCACCCGATCGGTAAAAAAACATTCCCCAATTCTCCAACTCCTGCACACCGAACCAATGATCGGGTCATCCTTTAAACTAGGTATGAACATTAGCCTGATCATTGGATTATTTTTTGTCTTTGCCCTCGTCATCGCCTTTGCCGGCTATAAACTGGTGCAGGTAGCAGAGCGGCTCTCCAATATCACCGGTATTGGCGAAGCTCTGTTCGGTGGCATTCTGTTGGGAGCCATCACCTCACTGGCCGGTATTATTACCTCGGTAACGGCCGCCTGGCAGGCACACCCCGAGCTGGCGATGAGTAATGCCATTGGAGGTATTGCTGCTCAAACACTCTTTTTGGCCGTGGCGGATATTTTTTACCGCAAAGCTAATTTGGAGCACTCTTCCGCATCCTTCACCAACCTGCTGATGGGTTTGCTTCTCGTCTTCATGCTATCCTTTATCCTACTGGTCATCTTCGGGCCCGATCTATCTATCTGGCAGATTCATCCGGCCTCGGTCATTTTGTTGGCGGTCTATGTGATTGGCAACCGGGTGATCAAGCAGGCGAAGAAGGCACCGATGTGGTTCCCGAAAGACACCCGGGAGACGGTTCAGGATTTTCCCGACCCTGACAACGGGAACCGCAATCAACTGCCCTCCCTCTGGCTTCGCTTCCTGCTCTTAGCGGGAGTTGTCGGGTTTTCGGGGTATATGATCGCTACTTACGGCCTGCGTCTGACCGAAGCGACCGGGCTTAGTGAAGGTTTGGTGGGGAGTCTGTTTACCGCGGTGATCACCTCTTTTCCCGAACTGATCGTTACCATTGCCGCCGTCCGACAGGGAGCCCTTACCATGGCAGTTGCAAATATTATTGGCGGAAATTCTTTCGATGTGCTGTTCGTCTCCCTTTCAGATTTCGCCTACCGCGAAGGCTCCATTTTTCACGCCATCGGCGATGAACAGATCTATGTACTCATTCTAACCCTTTTATTGACTACCGTTCTTATCAGCGGATTATTGATCCGTCAAAAAGAAGGGATCGTTAAGATAGGCTGGGAGAGTGCGCTAATCATTTTGATCTTTTTTGGCGGGTATATGCTACTCTACATCTAAGAGCCCGGCATCTTCATCTCCCCCAACCAGTTGTACTATCCATTTACATCCCCCCAAAGGACCGACTGTTTCAGGATCAGCAATAGAACGTGTGGATTACCACCGCACGGGAAACACTCCAGCTATCAGACAACACAGATTACTGATCCTAACGGGGATCGTTTGGCTGATTATTCACCTGCGAACCCGCCAACTCAACACCAAAACCCGGCAATTGGAAGCTACTGTTCGCGAACGCACTCACAAACTAGCTCAGGCATTACAAGCCAAAAGCAGTTTTCTCGCCAATATGAGCCACGAAATCTGCCCCCCATGCACGCGGTAATCGGTACCCTGGGGCTACTCTCGGATACACCCATGTCCACCGAGCAAAAAGAGTAGGTCAGTATCATCCAAAATAGCAGCCAGTCTCTTTTAACCATCATTTGCATCAGATCGCGGAGGCCATGGCCGCCGCCTCCGATTGGTACCAGCAGCAGTGGGAACGCCTGGATACTCTCGCCGCAAAGCAATGGCTTATCCTCTGGGGTACAGAGGACAGCTTCATAACACCCTCTTTTCTGCAAAAGCGGGAAAAACGACTACCTCATGCACAGGTGGATCGCTTTGACTGCGGCCATTTCGTGATGGAGGAACGCACCGGTGAGGTCATCGAGCGGATTGAGGGCTTTTTGGGAAGGGGGTAAATGGGTGCGTGATCCTTCTCTGGCTGCCGGAGTCTTGCGTAGCTTCCCACGGCTAAAGCCGTGGGCTTATTTTATCCCGCTATCCGATTTCCCATGCTTCCCACGGCTAAAGCCGTGGGCTTATTTTATCCCGATCTCCGCCCTTCCTTCCGTCCGCATCCTGCGCACCATCAGCCTGTCACTGTGCAGAAAAATGCCTTTTTTGCGAAAGCAAAATCAATGGAATGCGTCTTACAATTACGGTCCTGCTCTGTATTCTTACAGTTTTTTCCTTTGGCCAGTCCTATTTTCAATGTCAGCCATGTGGCCTCGACTGTGACACCCTCGTATTTGAAAAGCCGGGAGAATGCCCCCATTGTCATATGGGGCTATACCTAAACCCAGACCTCCTCCCGCCCGTATCTCTTCTGGCTCTGCGTGAATATGAAGGGACCTACGAATATGTCCGGGAGAGTACCCTTGACTTAATAGCTTCCGGTTTCGATACGCTTCTTTACGCACTGATCGATGGAGCCAAGTATCCGTTGTACCGCGTGGCCCCCGACAGCTTTCTGGACGGGCAAAACAATCAGGTGACCTTTCGGCGTACTGCATCCGGTAGGGTGACCGGGTACCAGGTAAATGGCGCACAGTACCTTCGTCTGAACCGTATCCCGCCCAACTTCAGCTTTTTTCCGAAGAAGGAGTGGTACCATAAACCGGAGGATTACCCGATCCGAATCCCCGATAACAGGGGTGATGGGCTGGCGACAGGGCAGCTTCGGGAAGCCTTTACTAATCCGGCTCCAATTCAGGAGATGGTTCGGGAAGTGATTGCGGGCAACTATCCCGATGTGCACAGCATCCTGATCATCAAGGACAACCGTTTAGTCCTGGAGGAATACTTCTATGGCTACGGACCAGACTCCCTGCACCAATTGCGCTCAGCGACCAAACCCATCATCGGCGCACAGCTTGGCCTGGCCATTGAGCAACGACATATTGGCGAAGTCGATGATCCACTCTTACCCTATTTTTCGGAAGAGTACGATAGCATCCGGCACCTCGACGACCTCAAGCGAAGCATCACCATCGCCGATATGCTGACCTACCGGCACGGCATGGATTGCCAGAACGACAATCCGGAAAGTGCCGGCAATGAGTTGACCATGATGGCCAGTCCCGACTGGGTGAAACACACCCTGGATCTGCCCATGGTACAACAACCAGGACGCGTAGCAGAATACTGTTCGGGCTGTCCCCAGGTAATTGGCCGCCTGGTTGAGCTATCTACCGGTGAGAATATAGAGGCTTTCGCCAAAAAGCATTTTTTCGATCCGTTGGACATTACAGATTACCGTTGGCGTTTCGATCCGGACCCAAGTAGTTCTAACACCTACAATCAATTATACCTCACTCCGCGACACCTGGCAAAGATCGCGCTAATGTATCTGAACGGGGGTACCTGGCAAGGCAAGCGGATTCTGCCGGCAAAGTGGGTCGACAAGACCTTCGCTCCAACCGGAGATGCCTACGGCTTTTTCTGGGAACACATTTCCATCAAATCCGGGGATCAAACCCACCGTGCCTATCTCGCCTCGGGCAACGGCGGTCAAAAGATCCATATCTGGCCCGACCACAACATGATCACCATCTTCAACGGTGGCAACTACAATTCTTATCTGCTCTACGGGAAGTCCACACCGCCCAATGAGTTGATACCGCGTTTTATTTTGCCGGCACTACGGTAGGTAGCGGGGACTGGAGAGACTGGAGGGACGGGGTGACCGGAGGGACGGGGTTTGGCTTTCTCGGTTTCCGTGACTAATTCGCCTGGCACTTGTTTGCATTGAGCGTCGGGCATTGAGCGTGGCCCGCCTGTACATTATTTCGGCGGACGTCATTCCCCACCGCTGAAGCGGATGGGCCGATTTCTGACTTCTGATCTCTGATTTCTGACCTCTTCGCCTCTTCCTACCAGGCACAAACATCGACGAACCAGTATTCGGAGCTCCGTTACGTTGCCTACATTTGAGGCATGAAATACCTGCTTCTCTTTTTGTCGTTGGCGGCCATGGAATGTAACCCAGGCGGTTCCCAAACAAGTCTTCAACACCCATCAAGTCTTCCCGTATCGGATTCGCTCGAGCGTTATATAGTCTACGACCAGGCACTTATAGCCCTCAACCGGGTCGATGTGATCGATGGTACCGGAGCTCCGGCCAAGCCCAATCAGACTATTCTGCTGCGGGACGGACGCATTGAGGCCATTGGTCCGGCAGCGGAGACGGGTATTCCGGCGGGATATACGATACTGGACCTGCTGGGTAAAACGGCTATTCCCGGCCTGGTAAGTGTACACAATCACCTGCATATTCCCCGTTTCCCGGACATTGGAGAGGTAGCCAGCAAACTGCACCTGGCCTGCGGGGTGACGACCATCATGACCTGCGGGGCCGCGGCCCCCTACCGGGAACTGGAGGTAGCCCGGGCTATCGCAGATGGCGAGCTGGCAGGTCCCGACATCCACCCCAGTGCACCCTATATAACCGGCCCTGGCGGCAATCCCAATATGATCATCCCCCGCAATGAGCAACATCTGCGCGACACTATGCAGCACTGGATCGACCAGGGAGTGCGCTGGTTCAAGATTTACCGGCATACGCGACCCGAAGACCTGCGGATTATCGCCGAAGTAGCCCATGCCAACGACGCCAAAGTCACCGGTCATCTGTGCTCAATTACTTTTGCGGAAGCAGCAGATCTCGGCATCGATGGCATCGAACACGGCCTGAATAGCGTGAGTGACTTCCGGGAAGGCAAAACCCACGGTCACTGCAATGGCAACCACTCAGCTATTTTCGAAACGGATATGGACGGTGAAGAGGTACAGGCCCTGCACGAGCACCTTATAGAACGCGGCGTAACCCTCACCTCTACTTTATCCATCTACGAAACCAGCATCCCCGGACGTCCCGGTGCCGATGAGCATTCCCGGCAAGCTATGTCGCCCTATTTGATAGGGCAATACGAGGACCGCATGGCCGACTATGCCGAACGCGGCCCGGATAGCGCCCGCATCGAACGCTTACACCGCATCATGCAATTCGAATACCTGTTTGCCCAACGGGGCGGATTAGTAGCCAGCGGCGTCGATCCCGGACGCCATAATATGCCCGGGTACGGGGATCAACGCAATTTCGAATTGTTTCGGGAGGCCGGGTTTACCGCCGAGGAGGCCATCCGGATCATGACCCGCAATGGAGCGGTGGTTTTGGAACGTGACGACATTGGTACCCTGGAAGCCGGCAAACGAGCCGACCTGGTGATCCTGGACGGATCCCTAAAGCGGGATTCATCCGTCATTCGGCGGGTGGAGTATGTGTTCAAGGGAGGACTTTGCTTTGATCCGCGGCGAATTATCCCGGAAACCGATGGTCAGGTGGGTATTCAGTAATCATCCCTCCGTAGATCCAATCAGTAACTTATACCCCACGCCCCGCACATTAACGATCTTTACACCATCGTTGTCAGCCATTTTCTTGCGCAACTTGGAGATGTAGACATCCAGAGTGCGACCGACGTAGTCGCCCTCGTCGCCCCAGACGGTCTTGAGTAGTAACTGCCGCTCCACGGTTTGGTTGGCCGATTGATAGAGGGCCGTTAATAATTCCGATTCCTTGCTGGTCAGTTCAATGGTTCCTGCTTTATGGGAAAGCACGCCAAATTGAGGGCTGAACTGGAAACTGCCAACGGGTACAAAGGCCTCATCCGTGACCGATGCCCCTTTTTGGTGGCGACGGCGTATCCATACGGGGATGACAAATAAAGCGATCAGCAACACCAGACCACCAACCACTATCCCCGGAGCTGAGAAAGACGTACTGGATTGATCATCAGGAGTGGGCAAAGTTGCTCCGCTACCGGCAGCAACCTCGGGAAAGGTAAAAACCAGGGCGTAGCAAGCTGT
>JASBTH010000259.1 GCA_030148525.1 Saprospiraceae bacterium
ATACCCAGGGAAATGTTCTGCCCCATGAGGGCCTGACCAACTATATTTACGGTTCCGTCACCACCACAGGCGAATACCAGTTCGGGCTTCTCTTGGGCAATTGCTTTCTGGATTCGCTGCAGGTCATTACCATCGCCTTTCGTCTCTTCTATATGGTAAGGAAGGTCATTGCTCCGGCAGTAGTCCGAAATCCGGGGTTGGACAGGTTCTTGGTCGTCGGGTCCGGCGACTGGATTGAGGATAAACAGTAATTTCATAATTATACAACCACCGGTTTGCTGCATTGTGCGGCATACGGGCTGAAAACAAAATATGGCCTCCGTAGGAAAAACATTTTGGTTAGGTGTACGTCGATCATTGGGACTGGGCACGCCGCCGGTAGTGCTGGCCTACCGGGGATACGGTACCCGGCGGGAAGCCTATTTACAGGGGCACGTGCTCGACGATCGCCTGCTGCGCGAATCATCACCCCGCGACAGTTGGTGGCAAAATGTCAGAGCCATGCTGAGCCGCTTTCTCAGTGTGACCATTCCCGACGCGGTAGTCCGCATCCGCTTGTTCGATCAGGAGGTGACCACCACAACGGATGAAGATGGTTGTTTTTCGGTGCAAATAACCTTTCCGGAACAGGTCACTCCCGGCTGGTATACTGCCTTTTATTCGGTCGAAAATCCCTTGAACGAAGGGCCCGATGAGCTGGTAACCCAGGAGGAAGTACTGATCGTAAGTAGTGATGTGAATTACGGCATAATTTCTGACGTAGACGATACCATCATTATCTCCCACGCCAGTCAAACTCTGCAAAAGTTACGATTAATACTGACAAAAAATGCGAGTACCCGGTTGCCCTTTCCCGGAGTAGCGGCTCTGTATCAGCAATTTCAGGATAACTCGGTTGAGGGGGCGCCCAATCCGTTCTTTTTCATCAGCTCAAGCGAATGGAATTTGTACGATTTCCTGGTGGAGTTTTGCGCCATCCAGAACATACCTAAGGGCGTCTTTCTGCTCGACAACCTGAAAAAAGGCCTGCTGGACGTAGTGCGCTCCGGCGGAGGCACTCATAACCATAAACTGGAAAAGGCTCGCAGCCTGCTGAACCTATATCCGGATCTTTCCTTCGTTTTGTTCGGTGATTCGGGGCAACGCGATGCTGATCTGTATGCAAGTTTAAGCCGCGAGTTCCCCGACCGCATCCTGGCCATCTACATCCGGCAGGTGTCCAACGGTCCTACCCGAGAAAATGTGATGCAACATTTTCAGGACATACCGCTGTCAATGGACAGGATCTGCCTTACGGCAAAAACCGAAGAAGTGGCCCAACATGCCGGCAAACTCGGTTTGCTCAATGAGCAGGCAGTGCGCTTGGTCCGGGAAGCGGTGGAGGGAGATTAGGGGATTAGGAGAACATAGGGACCGGGAGAGAAAGAAGGGACTGCAGCAACTGAAGGGATTCGCCCTGGCCGGTTTATCTCGTTTTGCTCGATTGCTGCGTCTCTGCTCTATTTTGCGTCGGGCGGTGAGCGTAGTGCGTGGTGCGGGTTCCCACCGCTGAATCGGATGGGCTTAAACGGCCAACTGAAGACTGTAGACTGCCTACTGAGAAGCGAAAGCCAATAAATCCCAAACCTATTCAGCATTGAGAACTGGCGACTGCCCGATCACCCAACCCGACCACTCGTATCCGCCAGCGTAAAGCCGTTGAGAAAATCCCGTATATCCATTCGCTTGCGACCCTGTAATTGCAGACGGAGCACGTTCAGGTAGCCGTCTTTGCAAGCTATCGTGAGGTAAGACTTATCATCCGATAGCATGGTTCCGGGGGATTCCGGTACAGTAGCTTGTTCAGCTTCAGCTTTCAGGATCTTGAGTTGTTGCTCATCGAGAGTCGTCCAGGCGGCGGGGTAGGGGCTCAGCCCCCGCACGAAATTGTGCACTTCCTGTACGGGTTTATCAAAATCGATCTGGCAGTTTTCGGAGAACAGCTTGGGGGCACTGGTCGCCCGGGTATCGTCTTGCCGTTGGGGAGAAACCGATTCATCGGCAATGGCCCGTACCGTTTTCAGCACGACCTCGGCACCCAGGTACATCATGCGGTCGTGTACATCGCCCGCCGTATCATCGGGGTGGATGGGCATGGATTCCTGAAAGATGAGATCGCCGGTGTCGATCTCGTGTTGCAGAAAAAAGCTGGTTACTCCGGTCTCATTTTCACCGCGAATAATGGCCCAGTTGATAGGGGCAGCGCCCCGATATTTTGGCAGCAGGGAGCCGTGCAGGTTGAAGGTTCCCAGCTTTGGCATATCCCATACGGCCTCGGGCAGCATACGGAAGGCTACGATCACCTGCAGGTTGGCACGTAGCGACCGCAATTCTTCCAAAAAGTCGGGGTCTTTAAGGTTTTTGGGTTGCAGTACCGGAATACCGTGTCTGATGGCTGCCTTTTTTACCGGACTTTCCAGCAGCTTCTTTTTTCCCCGTCCACCCCATTTGTCGGTAGCAGTGATGACGCCGACCACCTCGTAGCCATTATCGACGAGGATGTCCAGAGAGGGAACAGCGAAATCGGGCGTACCCATAAATACGATACGTAGATCCATGTATTATTCGTTTTATTATCGACCTGATATTGTTTTGAACTAATCCCTGACCTATACAGTTGGTATAAGCTGACCTGCAGCAGATTTGATAGTTCAAACCAGGCTGGAGTCGGGCTGTCAGGGAGCGCAAATTAGAAAATCATTGGGTTTTTCTACCTTTGCAAACATTATACAGGGCGTAGATTTTCAGCCCGATTACCAACAATGCCCAAGTTAATGAACACAAAAACCTTCAATTGGACAACTCCCGACGGCATTCTGATCCAGGGGTACCATTGGGATAGTTTTCACGCCAAAGCCGCAGTTGTTTGGGTCCATGGACTTGGGGAGTATGCTGGTCGTTATGCCGACTACGCCAAATACCTGAGTACCTATGGTATTGCTTCCGTAGGTTACGATCGTCGCGGCCACGGCCGCTCGGGTGGAAAGCGCGGGCACAGCCCCAGCTACGAGGCCCTGCAGGAAGAGGTCATGTACCTGTTGGCGCATACCCGGGAATTATATCCTACCGTTCCCATCTTCCTCTATGGCCATAGCATGGGTGGCAATCTGGTATTGTATAATGCCCTGAACTACCGCCCCGACATAACGGGTGTCATCGCCGGTTCACCATGGATTGAATTGACAGAGCGTCCACCTCTGCTCAAGGTCCTGGCCGGCCGTATCGCAAGTAAGATCGCTCCCGGTTTTTCACTGCCCAACGGGTTGGATCCCCGCCACCTATCCCGGGATTCCAAGGCTGTCGAAGCCTATCTCGAGGACCCTCTGGTGCACGATCAGATCAGCGCCTCGGCCGGAACAGCAATGATCGACTCCGGCCGGTGGCTGGCCAGTTACAAAAAGAAATCGGAAATCCCCATCCTCATTATGCACGGTAGCGAAGACCGACTCACCAGCCCCGAAGCATCTCAGGCCTTTGCCGGTCAGGTAAAAGGAGATATTACCTTCGTATCCTGGGATGGTGCTTACCACGAGTTACACCACGAACCCAATAAGGCGGAAGTTATGGAAGTGGCCCGTAAATGGATGGAAGAACATCTTGATACCAATATCAAAAACGTTTGACCGACTCGATAATATAGAGGGGGCGCTGCTTTATTTCCTGATAAATGTTCGATAAATACACGGACATAATGTACAGGATAAGAAAAGAGAAGGTAAAGAAAACGGAGATCAGGACAACCAGAAAGGTCCATCCTTCCACGGCCTGCTCGGGATTGCCGAACAGGTCCCTGCCATAGAAGTATACCCGCAACGCATTCAGAACTACTGCTGCCGCAAAAAGACTACTTGTCAGGAAGATCCACAGCAGAACTGACCGCAGAAAAGTAGTAAACGAACTTATGGCCACCAGGGAGGTTTTAAACCGCTCACCGAAGGGTTCATGACTTGCTTCGGAGAGTGGCTTGTCCAGGTCTAGTCCTATGGTTCGGTATCCCACAATCGAATAAATCGCCTTCAAATAGCGTACATTTTCCCGAAGTTTCAGCAAACTATTTAAAGCCCGACGGGAGATGATGCGAGAGTCATAGGCGCGCTCGTCGATGCGCAAAGGAGAATATTGACGTAGTATTCGATAGAATATCTTGTAAAACAATCGGTTGCCCATTCCTAACCGGCGTCCTGCCGGCGAACGCAGATACACCATATCGTAGCCTTCCTGGCTTTTTTCAAAAAGATGATGGATATACGCTGATTGCTGATATAATGCCAAATCGAAAATGATTGCATAGTCGCCATTGGCTCGATCCAACCCAGCAATAATGGCATTGTTTTTATTAGTGGCAGAGGCCAGGTTCAACAAGAATAAATGCCGGCGGACCGGTTCCTCCAGCTCGTGAATATCGCTTTCTGGCAGGGGATGTTGAGCATTGTTAACCAGTATGATCTCATAATCACCGGCCGTTTTCCGAAGCTGCCGGGTCACTGCTTTCAGGTAAGGAGCAACCAGACGAAACTGTCCGGGATGCTGAACAATGGCCACTACGGATAGAAAAGTATTATACATGCCACGAGGTTTTCGACGAGTATTTCCCGTCTCAAGCCCCGAAAATAGGCATTCTTATTAGGACAGAGTATTGCCTTATACCCAAAAAAATGCGTAATTTACCGGTTGTTTAATTCATATACGTATTATTTCGCAGGCGTTTTCGCAAAAAAATGATAGTCTAGCCTAAAAAATTGGTTCCTTATTCCACTACGCAAGTCCGGGCGTAACTCATTTATCTAACGGCATGATTCGGGGATTTCCTTTTTACCAGCAACACGACGAAATGGATTGTGGTGCCACTTGCTTGCGAATGGTAGCCCGCTATCACGGTCGGTTCTTTTCCCTGGAGACCCTTCGCGAACTCACCTATATTGGCAAGCAGGGGGTAAATATGCTCGGTATCTCCGATGCTGCCGAACACATAGGCTTGCAAACCCTGGCCGTACAAACAACCTACGACCAATTAAACTCAGTCATACCTCTTCCCTGCATTGCTCACTGGAATGACGAACACTTCGTGGTCGTTTACCGGGTGACTGATCGCTATGTCTGGATCGCTGATCCGGCACAGGATAAATTCCGGATTACCAAGGAGGAATTTTTGCAACACTGGGCTTCCGAGGTTAACGAGCAGGGCGAACCGCAAGGGGTACTCTTGCTACTGCAGACAACCCCGGAGTTTTTTCAACAGGATGGGGAGCAATTAGAAAAATCGGGTTGGGGATACGTGCTGAGGTACTTCCGCTCGTATCGTAATCTGATGGGGCAGCTCTTCCTGGGATTGATCCTGGGTACCCTGATCCAATTAGCTTTCCCGTTCCTCATCAAGGCCATTGTCGATGTTGGTATCAATATTATTGACCTGCGATTTATTACCCTGGTGCTGGTAGCTCAGCTGGTCCTGTTTGCCGCACAAACCGGTATCGATGCCTTGCGATCCTGGATACTACTGCACGTTGGGGTCCGGGTGAATATTAGTTTGATCTCCGATTATCTGATCAAACTCACCAAATTACCCCTGCGGTTTTTTGATAGCCGCGTGACCAGCGACCTTATGCAACGGGTAGCCGATCACGAACGCGTGCAGCGTTTCCTGAGCTCTACCTCCCTAATGTCGCTTTTCTCCTTTATCAATTTCCTGGCCTTTGCCATCGTGTTGATCTGGTGGAATCCGGTGGTGTTCTGGGTGTTTTTAGCGGGTACTGTCCTCAATGTTGCCTGGATCTTCTTCTTTGTGAGATGGCGCCGCGAGATCGACTACCGCCGATTCGATCAGTCTTCGGTCAACCAGAGTAACCTCATGGAGCTGATCCACGGTATGCAGGACATTAAAATGTTCAATGCCGAAAAACAAAAGCGTTGGGCCTGGGAGCGGGTACAGGCAAAATTATTCCGCACCAGTATGAGTGCCTTGCGGGTAGAGCAATTGCAGCGCAGCGGTGCTGTATTTATCAACGAGACTAAGAACCTGATCATCATTTTTCTGGTGGCCCAGGCGGTTATACGGGTGGAAATGAGCCTGGGTATGCTGGTCGCGGTTCAGTACATCATAGGCGCCATGAACGCCCAGGTAAATCAATTGATCGACTTTTTGCAGTCCATGCAGGAAGCCAAGATCAGCCTGGAGCGCCTCAACGAAATCCACGCTCGTCAGGATGAGGAGCGGCTGGAAGACAAAATCACCATGCTGCCCGAGACTGGCGACCTGCGCGTGCAAAATGTGAGTTTTCAGTACAACGGGCCACATTCCAATATGGTGCTGAAAAATGTGTCACTCACCATTCCCAAAGGGAAACGAACCGCCATTGTGGGGCGCAGTGGTAGTGGTAAGACGACCCTGATGAAGCTGCTGCTCAACTTTTACGACCCGACCGAAGGCAGTATCCGGGTGGGTGATATCAAGCTGACCAACCTCAGTCAAAAGCTGTGGCGTCGCAAGTGTGGTGTAGTGATGCAGGATGGATACATCTTTAGCGATACCATCGCAAACAATATTGCGCTGGGTGACGAGATCGTCGATAAAGTCCAATTGCTCCGTTCAGTGAAAATGGCCAATATTCAGAGCTTTGTAGAGTCACTACCCATGGGGTACAACACCCGGATTGGCCCCGACGGGCTTGGATTAAGTCAGGGACAAAAACAACGACTCCTCATTGCCCGTTCGGTATATAAGAACCCGGATTACCTGTTCTTCGATGAAGCTACGACCGCACTGGACGCCTTCAATGAAATGGTGATCATGGAAAACCTGGAGGATTTCTTCCGTCGCAAAACAGTCGTGATTGTGGCTCACCGCCTCTCGACGGTTATGGAAGCCGACAACATCATCGTGCTGGAAGACGGAGAGATTGTCGAACAGGGTACTCACGAAGAACTAACCTACGTTCAGGGTGCTTATTACCAGATTGTTCGCAATCAGCTGGAACTGGGTTCCTGATCGACGGGAACGACAAAACCATTTGCTATGCGTGAGGAAGAGAATATGGAGATTCGCTCCGAAGAGGTCCAGGAAATCCTGGGCAACCCGCCCCATTGGATGGTGCGCTACGGAACGGGTATAGCTATTGGCGTAATGGCGCTCTTTCTGTGGCTGTCTTTCTTTATTAAATACCCGGATACTATTTCGGGGGATATTCGCATTTCCTTTACCGAACCGCCCCGACACCTGGTGGCAGCCCAATCGGGCTATATTGACAAGGTGCTCGCCAATAACGGAGACGAAGTGGAGGAGGGCCAAACCCTGATCGTATTTCGCGGTGGTACCGCCAATTACAACCACGTATTACACCTGCAAGACCTCATTCGAAATCTGCCTAATGATGCTGATTCTACCCTGCTTACCTTTAATCCTAACGAAGCGCTGGAACTGGGGGAGCTACAGGAGGACTTTTTCAATTTCCTGGAGAAGAAATCCCAGTTTGCCCGGCGATCCGAGCAGTATACCACGCAGGGAGATGTCGTAAGTCTGGAAGAACAAAGGCGAACACTACAGCGCCGGGTTGGGTACTACCGCAACAATCAGGAATCAATCGAACAACGTCTGGAAGAAAAACAGAAGGATAAAGCATATAAAGAGGGTCTGGTAAGGGATAATCGACTTCCTTTCTCCGAGGTACAAAAAGTAGAGGATGATATTAAGCGCTTAGAAACCGAGCTTCAGAAGATCGAGGAGTTGATATCTGATAAGCGAATTGAGATATCCATGCTAAATACACAAATCACCCGGGCCGAACGAGGAGTTTCTGAAAACCGCCTTACCGCCTCCGATGCACTAAAAGAAAGCTTCATTCAATTGCGAATACGGGTCGACGAATGGGTTCGCAATCACGTAATTCAAAGTCCGCTGGACGGAGTGGTGCAGATAACGGGCGATAACATTAGCCGGGATCAGTTTATCGTTGCGGAAGAAGAAGTAATGGTCGTGGTGCCCATGCGCAATCGGCAATTGCTTGGACGCATGGAGTTGGAATTTAGTGGTTCGGGTACCGTAAAGGAGGATCAGGAAGTCATCGTGCGCCTCAAGTCCTACCCATTCCCGGAATACGGGGCCGTGATCGGTCAGGTAGCCTGGAAATCCAGAGTACCCGATCAGAAGAATAAGATCCCGGTACAGGTGATCTTCCCCAACGGATTAGTGACCACTACCGGTCGCAACATCGATCCGGGCGAAGAATTGTCGGGCGATGCCGAAATCATTACCAATGAAAAACGGTTTATTGATCGCATTGTGGATCGCACGCGGAATATCGGGCGTTTTTAATTCGCAGGGAAATTGAGAAATAAAAAAACCGGGTCTTCCCAATTGGAGAACCCGGTTTTCTTTCTGTACGCATGGGTATCTGTGGATATACCGCATGGTATATTTGACGTGAGGTTGACAGCCTAAGCAATTGCTAAACAACTGAATGTCACAACCTCACTTTGTATTAAGTATAGGGTACAAGGTAGTAGGATTTGCTTTAATCCCTATACCTTCTACCTACTACCCGGTACCGGGAGGTTGGGTTTTGGCAATCACCACTTTACGAATTGGGCGAAGCCTAACCTCGCGCTATTTACAAGTGGATCACCTCATCGTAGGCAGCTGCGGCTGCTTCCATTACCGCCTCACTCATGGTGGGGTGGGGGTGGACTGATTTGATGATCTCGTGTCCGGTAGTTTCCAACTTACGGGCAGCAACCACTTCGGCGATCATTTCTGTCACGTTGCTGCCAACCATATGTGCCCCCAGGAACTCACCGTACTTAGCATCGAAGATGAGCTTCACGAAGCCTTCCTTTGCACCAGCTGCACTGGCCTTACCAGAAGCGCTAAATGGGAATTTACCCACCTTCAGTTCGTAACCGGCTTCCTTGGCTGCTGATTCGGTATAGCCTACACTGGCGACTTCGGGAACACAGTAGGTACAGGAAGGAATGTTATTGTAATCCAGTGGCTCCGGATTGTGACCGGCCATTTTCTCTACGCAGGTAATTCCTTCAGCCGAGGCGGTGTGAGCCAGCGCAGCACCAGGTGTAACATCGCCAATGGCAAAAATACCGGGTACGTTGGTCTGGTAGTATTCATCGACCTCGATAAGGCCGCGCTGGTCGGTCTTAATACCAAGTGTTTCGAGGCCAATATCTTCCGTGTTGGGTGACACACCGGCTGCAGACAAGACGACATCGCATTTGATCTCTTCGGTTTTGCCGGATTTGCGGTTTTTTATCGTAACCGTGCAGCCACGTCCTTTCGTGTCAACTGATTCCACGGAGGTGTTACCAAGCACATTCAGTCCCTTCTTCTTGTAGATCTTATTCATCTCCTTGGAAACGTCGGCATCTTCACGCGGCAAGAGCCCCTGCTCCATGAATTCGACGATCGTCACTTCGGTACCGATTGAGTGATAGAAGTAGGCAAATTCTACACCAATAGCACCAGCTCCGACAACCACCAATTTCTTGGGTTGCTTTTCCATGCTCATTGCTTTGCGGTACTCGATGATCTTTTTGCCATCGATGGGCAGATTAGGCAATTCTTTGGCCCGCCCCCCGGTAGCGACGATAATGTTCTTTGCTGAGTACTCCTTTTTGTTACCGTCGGCATCGGTCACTTCAACCTTCTTGCCACGGACCAATCGGCCGGTACCATTGAGCGTCTCAATTTTATTTTTTCGGAAGAGGAAGTTGATCCCCTTACTCATGCCGTTGGCTACATCGCGGCTGCGGCTTACCATGGCGTCAAAATCAACTTTTGCTCCGGTTACTTTGATGCCATAATCATCCGCGTGATTGATGTATTCAAAGACCTGAGCACTTTTAAGAAGGGCTTTGGTCGGGATGCATCCCCAGTTAAGGCAAATCCCTCCGAGGGATTCGCGTTCAACAACCGCTACCTTCATTCCCAGTTGTGAAGCGCGAATGGCCGCAACGTATCCGCCAGGGCCACTACCGATGACGATCAAGTCGTAATTCATATGGTTCCGTTATTTTAGGTCAGAAATTTGGCGCACCAAATATACCCATCCTGCGGTAAGCCGCAAAAATCAATGCACGCAATCAAAAAACAGTGATAGTAGGGGCTTGGTTTTGCAAACAAAAAAACTCCGCTGTTCTTTCAAACAGCGAAGCTCCTCTAACTTACTGATACTGATATGTTTTTCGGCTTTTCCCTGCGGTATGAATTTAGCTTTCAGCTAGAAAAGCACACTCCAGGCACCGGTAATATTGTTTTGAATGCTTTTCAAAATTAGAAAAACACGACTCCGAACGCAAATAAATCGCGTGTAAATTTGTCAGATCACTATTTGATTACTTATATCATTCTTTTGGTTAACTAATTGATTATTAGCTTATTTTAAATTGCATTTATTAGGTATGTCTTTTGGCCGTCTATCGAAAACCGGCTGAATTACAGCCTGCTAGCCTTCTGCCACGGCCCCTCTTTTTTTTGGCGGAAGCCCTGGTTTTACCCATCCTCGTTTAACCTTTTACTTTTTCAGAAGGAAATAACTTAAACAATAATCCAAAAACCTGCGTTAGAGTCGGTGTTTGACAATGGGGAGGTCACATCTCCGATAATTTCAGTCTTTCAAATTCAGATATATGTCGCAACATACGAACGGCCTGAATGGAAAACGCAACGGTTTCCATGATGGCGATGCTTTGCAGGTAGCTTACGGTGATAATCACGTGGCTAGCTCCATTGACACCCCACTTAAACCCGGTGCTTTTGAGCTGTCGGATGCAGAAAAAATGGACGCCATCGAGTCTCATTTCCGTCAGATCATGGATATTATGGGGCTCGACCTGACCGATGATTCGCTCAGTGGAACACCGCGCCGGGTGGCCAAGATGTTTATCCAGGAAATCTTTCACGGATTAAACCCGGACAATAAGCCAGCTATTTCCCTCTTCGACAATAAGTTCAACTATCGGGAAATGCTCGTGGAGAAACACATCAAGGTGCAGTCCTTTTGCGAACACCATTTCCTGCCGATCTACGGAGTGGCTCACGTAGCTTACATTGCTAACGGGCAGGTTATCGGGCTCTCCAAACTGAACCGGATTGTCGACTATTACGCGCGCCGTCCGCAGGTTCAGGAACGATTGACCGTACAGAT
Source organism: Saprospiraceae bacterium (assembly GCA_030148525.1). Classification (GTDB taxonomy): domain Bacteria; phylum Bacteroidota; class Bacteroidia; order Chitinophagales; family Saprospiraceae; genus DT-110. The sequence goes on from JASBTH010000259.1 coordinate 11,190, forward strand.
AGCCGACGAGCTGCGACAAGTATTGAATACACAGGATGTAGCGGTCTACCTGGAAGCCAAACACATGTGTGTGCAGGCCCGTGGTATCGAGCACGATGCCAGTGTCACCGTTACATCCGATTACAGCGGAGCCTTCAAAAAGGAGGCAGTTCGCAACGAATTTCTCCAAGCCATAAAATCCTAATCGACTCTATGGAAATGCTAGCAAATAAAAAGGTTTTGATTATCGGAGCAACCGGTGGAATCGGAACTGAAACAGCGAAACTACTCAAACAAAGCCAGGCTAATTTGTTTATGACCAGTCGCAACCGAAAACGACTGGAAAACCTGGCCGATGAACTACAAGTCCCCAAAGACCAGCTTTTTGAAATGGATGTTACCGACTCCAGACAGGTGAACGAAGTGGCCGACACCATTCACGATAAACACGGCCAGGTGGATATTTTGATCAATGCCAGCGGAGTAGGTATTCTGAAATCGATAGACAAATTGACAGATGAGGATTTCAGTCATTCCCTGGATGTAAACCTAAAGGGGACCTTTTACCTGTTGCGGGCATTCGTGCCGCCCATGAAAGAATCCAAAAAAGGTATGATCGTCAATCTGCCCGGAGTCCTCGGTAAGGTGCCCATGGCCGGCGCAGCAGCCTATGCCGCCACCAAATACGGGGTGAATGGCCTGACCAAATCCGTGCGCGAAGAATTGCGACGCACCGAGGTGCGCATTACCAATCTGTATCTCGGTGGTACGGATACGCCATTCTGGGACGAGATCGACATGCCGGTGAACCGAAAAAAATTCGTAACGGCCAAGGAAGCTGGTCGAGCTGTTTGGTTCCTCTGTCAGCAACCCAACTCCGGCGTGGTATCCGAAATGGTACTGCAACCATTTAACCACCAGGCAATTTAAGCTGCCTAACATTTATTTAACGCAGGCAAGGCCGATACTCCGTAGGGGTGTCGGCCTTTTTTTGCGTTCTTAGAGGTGAATTTCTTTTAACCCATAATTTGAATTGAATGAAAAAATCTATGCTTTTATTGGCTTTTTGCTTCCTGGGCGGAATGGTTGCTCAGGCTCAGGAATTTAAGGTGATTACTGTGATCGAGTCCATTGTACCGGGTGGATTGGGCCGTTCGCGAATGATCGAAACTATCTCGGAGACGGAGGTGGAAGATTTTACTACCGAGCGAACCGACGGCAAAAAAAGTGACCAGGGGAAGGTGCGCCGCCGCGACGCCAAAGTCGACAACTTCGAGGAAACAAAGCTGCTCAATTTTTACAGCCTTACGGGGATTAATTTCCAGAATATCGCTTCCAACGATGCCCTGATCACCTCCAAACTAAACCAACTGGCCCAGGAGGGATGGGAACTGATGTTTATGTCCAGCGGTGTCGAAGGTGACGGAGGGGAAACCGATGGCAATGGCATTTTCATCACTCGTTTTGTGTTTAAGAAAAACTGATCAGTACAGCTTTTTCAGGCTTTCGCCAAAAGGATCCCAGGCCAGGCTGGTGTGGGGTCCTTTTTTATAGCCAAGGTGTTGGCGCGGCGACATCCTTTTTATTTTCGGGTAAGAGTAGTCTCCCGGAAAAACATAGGCGGCATTGATGGGTTTGTATATTAAAATAAGCTAAACCCTGTCAAGAGGCACAGCGAATAAACCAAATCATCAATGGATACAACCACCAAAGAAACCAATCAACGTTCGGTCGAAGCCTTCATGGAAACCATCGAGGAGCGACACCCCAATCAGTCTGAATACCACCAGGCAGTTCAGGAATTTGTGGGGATCGTATTGCCCTATATCGATTCCAAAGCGGAATACCAAAAACAAGCTCTACTGGAGCGATTGACGGAGCCCGACCGGGTGTTGACCTTCCGAGTTACCTGGCACGACGACGATGGGAACATTCAGGTAAATCGCGGATACCGGGTGCAATTTAATAATGCGATCGGCCCCTACAAAGGAGGCTTGCGCTTTCACCCAACCGTTAACCTCAGCATTCTAAAATTTCTCGGGTTTGAACAAATATTTAAGAATAGCCTGACCACCCTGCCCATGGGCGGCGGAAAAGGCGGTGCTGACTTCAACCCCAAGGGTAAATCCGACCGGGAAATTATGCGCTTTTGCCAGGCTTTCATGTCAGAATTGTACCATCACCTCGGACCCGAACTGGATGTCCCCGCAGGTGATATTGGTGTCGGTAGCCGCGAAGTGGGGTACTTATTCGGCATGTATAAAAAACTTACTCACCGCCACCAGGGCGTACTGACCGGCAAAGGTTTTCCTTTTGGCGGAAGCCATATCCGCCCCGAAGCTACCGGCTACGGACTGGTGTATTTCGTTGAAGAAATGATGCGAGCCCGCGAAGAAAACCTGGAAGGCAAAAGGGTAAATGTTTCGGGTTCAGGAAATGTAGCTCAGTATGCCGTTGAAAAAGCCATCCAAAGTGGGGCTACGGTCCACACCATGTCCGATTCTTCGGGCTGTGTGTTTGATGAAGAGGGGATTACCGAAGAAAAACTCGCCTGGATCAAGGATCTCAAAAATAACCGCCGCGGCCGAATTAAAGAATATGCCGACGAATACGGGGTGCAATATCTGGAAGGTGACAACCCGTGGTCTATACCCTGTGACATTGCACTGCCTTGTGCTACCCAGAACGAACTAGGGGAAGAGGATGCTCAAAAACTCGTGGAAAACGGAGTCCAGATCGTGGGTGAAGGCGCAAATATGCCCACTACGGCCGATGGGATCCGGGTGTTTCAGGAAGCCCGTATTCTCTACGCCCCCGGCAAAGCAGCCAATGCCGGTGGTGTAGCCACCTCGGGTCTGGAAATGGCTCAGAACAGCCAAAAACTCAATTGGACAGCGTACGAGGTAGACTGTAAGCTCAAAGAGATTATGCAGAACATCCACCGGCAGTGCTGTGAGTATGGCCATGAAGACGATGGCTATATTAACTATGTGAAGGGGGCTAACCTGGCTGGTTTCGTTAAGGTGGCCGATGCCATTATCGGGCAGGGAGTAATATAGTTACTGAACCTCTTGGTTGATAAATGCTCGAAAGCGACTCTCGAGCTCCTCCTGAATCATCGTTAGAATTCGGTCTGGATCAATTTCCCGGTTGATCCGGAAATTGGAATCCTGAAGCTTTCGGGAAGTTATGGTGCGGCGTATTTCTGGCTTGCGCACAAAATCGCGCCGACCAATATCCAGGGGGGCATCCTCGTAGCTGGCAAGTACTCTCACCAGGTATTTTCGCTCTTTTTCCTCGGGATCAAGACACCAGCTCTGGCCGCCCTCTTCCGGTTTCAGGAATAGCTGAACACCCCGTCCGGTAACTACGCATTCTACGCCGACCAAGCGATCGCCCTCGTGTTCCGGGGAAAGATCCGGCTTTCGATAGTCAATGGTCTTGCGCAGGAAAGGTAAAATGTGTTGGCGTTCCTCTGCGGGACGTTGCGTATCCTGTTGGTACTGCTGGAATTGGCTGTCGCGCAGGTAAAGCCCCGTCAGGGAATACACGAATTCCCGCTGCTGGAAGAGATCAAGGTAAAAGAGTACGGCGGGTTCACAATGCTCTCCGTATATCTGGAAAAAGCATTTGTTTTGGTTGGTTTCCAGGCTCACGTACACATCCAGGCGAAGTTCAAAATAAGCATCTGCCCATTGGTCCATAGCGTCTTTCAGATCTGGCCGGTATTTTTCCTGATCGAGTACCATCAGGCTCAATTGTTGCTCGATCCGTCGGATGTCTTTCGATAGTTGCTGCGTTCGATCCCGGAGACTAACTAATCGCCAATAGCGGTCTACATCCTGCTTGATCTCCCAGAATTCAGTACCCGCCTTATTCATTTTTTCCTCCAATTGGTCGAGTTCCTGTTGCAGCAGCGTAAAGTAATATCCTGCCTGGAATTGCTGCATTTGCCGGCGGAGAAGGCTGGCATAGTCGGCACTTTTTTGTTTGTCAAGTTCTTCCAGGAGTAATTCTATGGACAATGGATCGGCTGTGGTTTCCATACGGATTGCCTGCCCATCGTTCCGTACGCTTAGTTGAAGCTGGTCATCTCCTTCGTATTGATTGAGGATTTCGGATAAGGGAAGGATCAATTCTTCCCGCAGGGTTCGTTGCAGGTGACGGGCGCCGTAGGCGGGATTGTACCCGCGCCGGGCTAAATGCTCGAGTACACCATCCTCCAGTTCAATATGTACGTTCCGAAAACGTATGCCTTCCCGGTTAAACAACTGCTTTATCTCCCGGTCTACTACAAAACGGACAGTGTCGGCATCAAGTGACTGGAAAGGAATTACCTTGTCGATGCGATTATAGAGTTCCGGGCGGAAGTGTTTTTGGACTGCCTTTTGGTAGTGGGCCGTTTCCAGGTGTTGGGTATCATCACCTTCCGCAAGGCGAATGGGCGTTACCTGCCCCATACCGGCTCCGATATTGGAGGTCATAATGATCAGCGTACTACAGAAGTTGGCCAGACGTCCGCGGCTATCGGTCAGGCGCCCCTCGGACAATAGCTGCAGCAGCAGGTCGTAAAAACTCTCGTCGGCCTTTTCGATCTCATCAAACAATAGCACGGAGAAAGGTTGTCGACGAACGGCGGAGGTAAGTAATCCATCTTCCCGGGCATCGAGGCCGGTAAGTCGCAGCACGGCGGACGGTGTACTGAACTCACTCATATCAAAGCGCAGCATGCGGTTGCGTTGACCAAAAAGGAATTGGGCGAGGATCTTGGCCAGCTCTGTTTTTCCGACCCCCGTAGGACCAACAAACAAAAAGGAGGCGATGGGTTTTCCGGTTCGCGTCAGGGCGGTTTTCACGGCAGCCATAGCATCGACTACGGAGGAAACCGCCTCTTCCTGACTGAAGATTTGATCGTTGAAATCCCGTTTAACCTGCAGGGGCTCCATGGGCACTGAAGGATCGACCATAAAGGTCGGCATGCCACTTTCGCGACAAAAATAGCGAATCACATCGAGGCGTGATAGTTGTTGTTGGTTGCCGCCGGCTCTGGAGAGCAGGATACTTTCCAGGAAGCGGATGGGGCGTCCCGGCATTCCGGCGTAGGGCGTAAATCGTTTACTGAGCCGTACCGCCTCGTGGATGGCTGGCTTTTCAATCACAATGCCCAGGCGCCTGGCTTTCTGAGCCACCTTTTTTTCAATCATCTGGAACAACTCCGCCTCCGGGGGCTCTTCCAGACGTATCTGCTGAAAACTGGCGATGTAATTCGGATTCTTCAACTCAATGGTAGTGAATTGTTGATCGGTGCATTCCGTAATCAGGCGCAGCTCTCCCCGGTTGAGAAATGGCTGGAGGAAGGCGCCCATGCTCACGTCATTACCTTCGTATTTTCCGACCTCGAATAAGTCCATCAGATTACGCACGTAGAGAACCCGGTTAGTGCCTTTCAGCTCCTGCACCAGTTTGCCGATATTAAACTCCCAGCTTTGCTCGCCTACCAGTGCTTTCATCATGGCAGAGGCGGTGGTTGCCCAAATTTCCAGATCGAGTCCCCAGTCGTCGAGGCGGCGAACCAATTCCTCTACCAATGCCGATTTACCTACGCCCGAATTGCCCACCAGCAATAGGTTGCGGTTGAAGCTGCTGCTGAGAATGCGCTTCACCTGATCAAGGGATTTTTTGCGGCCGAACGTAGCAGGATCTCCCGGTACTAATTTGCTGGCTAATTGCGGCAGGAGTGGATTGTCCCGATCCGGATTTGCTTCTTCCTCGCCCGGATCGGGTACATCCAACTGCAGGGTTTTGGTATGAAGCCTGGTCGCTTCATACCAAAAAACCTCGATAAGTTGTTTGACGTGGCGCCCCCGGCGATGGCGGGCAAAATCTACTTTGACGGTATCGACGAGGTGATCCCGCAGTTTTTGAGTGGTCTTGGCAAAGCCTTCTACCCCCAGGACAGGCAATACGCCCCAATAGCCATCGGCCTGTTCCTGTACGTAGATATCGAAATGAATGGTGAGGGCGGGATGGCGGATACCGTCTTTGGCCTCGGGAATAGATACGGTGATAGTCTGCTGCTCGAATTCGCCTGCCTGGTAGGTACGCAGCAAGTCGAGGGTGCCGGAGTCCAAAAGCACCTTCTGGAATGATTGTTCAAACTCCTTAGCGAGTTGGGTTACGTGTTGTCCGTACCGCATAGTGTCTGAATCCGACAGGGGAGTCAGGAATGTGCGTCCGGGAATCATTTCCAGAGAGAATACCGAAAAGGGAATACGGATACGGTAGGCCATGGGGCAACACTTTGGCCAGCCAAACTACAAATTTTAGACGATGATCAAACCCTCCTCCGGATCACCATATGTAAAATGCTGCCCTTTCTGGTACCGCCAGCCGGAACAAAAGGCCAGCAAAGCATCGAACTGGTGCCAATTACCGGGTACTGCTTCGGGCAGACCGGGCATTTTTTGCTGAAGGGCAGCTAATACATTTGCCAGGTCGCTTGCCTTTTTTTTATAGCCGAGCTCTTTCAGGTTGAAGGATCGCGCCAAATGTCCCGGATACACCTCGTGGACGATCCAGCCCCGGGCACGCAAATCGCGCACCAGCCGCATGGCCCGGGCGGTGAGTCCTCCCAGGAACATGGGCGACATTGCCTGCACCTCCTTATCGGCGGCCCGATAGAAATAGTCGGAGTGGTGCCCGGGATCGCGGTATACGCCGGGTAAACTCAGGGGCGCATCGAGAAATAATTGGCCCGGTCGTTCTTGCTGGTCTGCCCAATCGAGTAAAAAGGTGTCGGCATCCCGTTTTTTGGCGGATTGGCGGAAATGGAATTGCCCGGAATCACCTACCCAGGCAATGACGGTGGTACCTGCCATCTTACTGCCGTAGTCGATGCCCGCCCAGGGATAGGATGCGTGTAATGATTCCATCAGTGACCGGTTATGTCAGGCAGGCTATCGACGACCCAGGTAGCCACCTCATCCGAATCGGAGGTAGGGTGCACTTCGACCATTGCCTGCTGGTAATAGGGCAGCCGTTCGTTGAGTTTATCGGCGATAAACGACTTTAATGCATCATCCGAGAGCCCTTTGATCAGGGGACGCTTTTCCTGCCCCCTGCGCAGCCGTTGGGCAATCAGGGCCGGAGAGGTGTGGATAAACACGCTGAGTCCGTGCCGGTTGATCCAACTCATATTGTCAAAGTAGCAAGGGGTGCCGCCACCACAGGAAATGACCGTCTGCTCCAGGAAGGCCGTAGCTTCCAGGGCTTCCCGCTCGAGGTGGCGAAAGGTTTCTTCGCCCTTGCGGGCAAAAATGTCGGAAACAGACATCTTATTTCGCTGCTCGATCAGGTAGTCCAGGTCGAGAAAGTCGAAGTCCAGCTTCGGTGCCAGATGACGGCCGGCATAGCTTTTGCCACTCCCCATAAACCCTATTAGATAGATCCGGCTGTGCTGCATAGGCCTAAAGATAAATCGGCTTCTCTAATTTACGACTAATAGTAAAAGCTGCATTGATAAGTCCTACGTGGCTATAGGTTTGCGGGAAATTACCCCACTGGCTGCCCGTCGGTTCGTGCACATCCTCACTTAGCAACCCTAAATGGTTGCTCTGGCTGGCCAGGTACTCGAAGATCTTGATGGCCTCCGTAACGCGGCCCATGCGGGCGAGAGCTTCCACGTACCAAAAGGCGCAGATCAGGAAGGTGCTTTCCGGTTCCCCGAAATCGTCGACGTGCTTATAGCGGTAGAATAAGCCCGTTTCGGTGCGTAGCTCCTCCTCCAGTACCTTCACGTGTTGTTTCGCTTTTTTACTTCGCGGGTTGAGATACTGCATATTTATGAGTTGCAGCAGACTGGCGTCGAGATTACTACTGCCAATGGCCTGGGTGTAGACACCCCGTTTTTCGTCGTAGCATTGTTCAATGCGATCGGCAGCTTTTTTGACGAGCTTACGGGCCAGTTTTTCCATGTTCTTGCGACCGGCGCCCCGGGCGATCTTCTGGGCCGCGTGGCTGCCTGCCCAGTGGAAGAGGAAGGTGTAGGAGTGCAATTGCTTCAGGCCACGGAACTCCCAGAGTCCGTTGTCGGGTTCGTCCATGGTGGCCTCGATGAGCTCCAGGCAGTGCTCGGCCAGATCGACCAGGGTTTCAGAGTCGTGACCGACCAGGCGAACATCATTAAAGAGCGGTAAAAGAGTGACGAGTACCTGTCCGTACACATCGTTCTGAATGTGTTCATAGGCTTGGTTGCCGATGCGAACCGGTTTTTCACCTTTATAGCCGTTGAGATCCAGAATCTCTTCTTCTGGTTCCCCGTTCATGGTTATGGGGTATAATGGGTGAAAGCGCCTATTTTCTTTGATTACGATATTCTCGATAAAGTTGGCGTAGTCGCGCAGGATACCGAAGTGACTGAGGTCGTTAAGTGCTTTGAGGGTGTAGTGGGCATCGCGCAACCAACAAAAGCGATAATCCCAGTTACGGGTGCTGCCCGGCGATTCGGGCAAACTGGTGGTGGCGGCAGCGATAATAGCTCCGGTATCCTGGTATTGGTGCATTTTTAGCGTAAGCGCCGAGCGAATCACCAATTCCTGGTGGAAGTGCTCGGTCGATGTGTTGCGGACCCAACGACGCCAGTATTCCGTGGTTTTCACCAAAAAGGATTCCACGGTAGAACTCAGTGGTGCCTCCAGGGGTACTCCCCAGGTAAGGGACATGTATTTGGTCTCCGTGAGGACAAAAGCGACCTCCTGGTCGACGTAGCTGAGGGGGACATCAGTGGTCAGACGAACCTGGGCATCGAGGCCCTGGTATCGGATGTGATTGGAACCGAAAACAACGTCTGGCTGCTTGCGACCATAATCACCCGTGGGGTGGCAGCACACACGCACCCGCGGACGACCGCTGATGGGGATAATCTTACGCATCAGCATGAGAGGTTTGTAGTAGCGTTCATACTGGTAAAAACGGGGCGCAAAATCGATCACTTTATAACTGCCATCGGGACATTCAAAGGTGGTTTCCAGAATATTGGTATTCTCCAGATAGCGCTGACGGGTGGTACATTCTTTCGATTCCGGTTCAATGTAAAAGTGACCACCTTTATCATCATCGAGTAAGCCTCCAAAGATGAAGGAACTATCAAAGCGCGGCCAGCAAAGCCACCCGACGTTCGCCTTGTCGTCGATAAGCGCAAGATAGGAGCAGTTGCCAATGATACCGTAGTTGTACTTGTGTGTGTTCATGTTGTTTGGGTGCAGCTATGATGAAAAGACCTCCCGGCTGGTTCTAACCAGTGAGCGGTCGGGTGGTTTAATCTGGCGGGGCGGAATATTAGGAAAAAGTTTGGGTTAATCTATTCTTTCCGCATCCTAAATTACACAACAGAACAGGATCAGCTTCTAAAAAAGGTGTATACTTGCGGGCTCAGTGGGGACACGGTGTGGTAAACCCAAGGCGGGTTCTCCCTGTTCCCTGGTAAAAGGACTAGCAACTATGAATCGTTTTCTTTGGCTGTTGGGACTGTCATTTATCCTTAGCTGTTCGACCAACTCCGATGGCGAGGGAGTTCGGGAAGTAGAGGTAGGACCAAATGCGGCTATCATTCGCAACCCGGTTCAGGCCGATCAACCGACCGATAGCAGTCAGGCAGCACGGTTAAGCTTCGAGCAAACCATTTTTGATTTTGGCGAAGTAGAGGAGGGCACCATCGTTGAGCATACTTTTTCGTTTGAGAACACGGGGGCGGTGCCGCTTTTGATCAGTGATGCCCGCTCGACCTGTGGCTGTACGGTGCCGGAATGGCCCCGTGAACCTATTGAACCAGGTGAAGAAGGCGTGATCAATGTGCGCTTCGATACCCGGCAAAAAATAAACCAGCAAAGTAAGCCAATCACTATAACGGCTAATACATTGCCGGCACAAACACGCATTTATCTGCGCGGATTCGTAAATCCCGCTGAATAGTTTTTTATATTTTCAATTGTTTAAGGGGAAATTCCCCGTCAACCAACCATAAGCAAGTTATGAACTACCAATCTGTTGATTTTTTGCTACTGCAAGCCTCCGGTTCTCAGGCCGGTTACTTGAATATTGCCTTCATTTTATTGATGTTTGCGGTGTTCTGGTTCTTTATTATTCGTCCGCAGTCCAAAAAGCAGAAAGAACAACGCAACTGGCTACAAGAACTGGAAAAAGGCGACGATGTAGTAACCGCCAGTGGCATACTAGGTAAGATCACGAAGATCGAAGAAGATATTATCACTCTGGAAGTGGGATCTAAGGTCTACATCCGGGTAACCCGGAATGCCGTTTCCAAAGAACTAACTGATTCCGTGCATGGCGGCGAAGATAAAGCTAAATAAGCGAAGTTTTGCCATCGACTTTCGGCAGGACAGAGCTATACTGATGATTTGCATCGGTGTAGCTCTTGTCTTTTGGATATTGGTAAAATTATCGCAGACCTACACGTCGGAGAAGAATGTAAATCTGTCTTTCAGTGTTCCCCCGGAACAGGCCTTTACTCAGGCACCTCCCGAGGATATGGTGATCAAAATGGAAGGTACCGGCTGGGATCTCATGTTTGAGTTCTTCTCATCTCATTCAATAAACCTGCAATACGATCTGGTGGACCGCACCGGGATCAATCTGAGTCGTAATCAATTGCGTTCGGACCTGCAGGACGCCCTCTTTAGTCGCGACCTGACAGTTACTGATATTAATTACGACCGACTCGAGTTGCAATTGGAGCAAAAAGTGACCCGCCGCCTGCCCATTTGGCTGCGTACCGACCTGACCCTGGCTCCCGAGTATCAATTGCGAAAACCACCGCGCACCAATCCCGATAGCGTTGCGGTGACCGGCCCAGGCTCCATTGTGGATAGCCTTTTATTTTGGGAAACAGATAGCCTGGTAGTTGCCGACCTCAAGGCAAGTATTGAAACTACGGTGCCCCTGCAGGTACCTCCTCCGGAAATTTCCCTGGATCCCCGTGCGGTGCAGGCAATCATTGCGGTCGAACAATTTACCCAGAAGTCACTATTCGTCACCCTGGATGTAGTAAACGCTTCGGATAGTATTCAAATTTTTCCCCGTCAGATCTCCGTTACCTGCGTGTTGGGCATTTCCCAGTACGATAAGGTAACCAGCAAGGATTTCGGTTTTCAGATCGACTTGGCCAATGCCGATCCAAAGGCAGAAAATAATTCGGTGCCCATCGAATTGGTGCGTCGTCCCGATTCCGTGCGAGTGGTGCAGTTTACACCAAAGGCTGCCAAGTATTTTATCGTGCAGGATAGTGTAAACACAACCAGCCAGGAGCCGTTGCAGTAATGGAGGTCGATCCTCTGGATCGACTTTCGATGCACCCGGAAATAGTCCAATTTTGACCGCCGCGCTACCAAGGTCGTTTATGGTCTTTTGGAGTCAGGGCATGCTACCAGGTACGATTTCCCAGTTGGCGCGGGGCAAGATTCGTCATCATGGGCAAATATCTGGTCGATCCAGAGGATCGACCGCCAAATACTATACACATGGCAGGACACAATAAATGGTCGAAGATCAAGCGAAAGAAAGGAGCCAACGATGCCAAACGTTCCAAGATGTTTTCGCGAGTGATCAAGGAAATTACTGTGGCAGTCAAGGAAGGTGGCAGCGATGATCCCGATTTCAATCCGCGGTTACGATTGGCCGTTGCCAACGCTAAGGGTGTCAATATGCCCAAAGACAATATCGAACGGGCTATCAAAAAGGCGTCGGACAGTGATTCTGCTGAATTATTCCAACCTACCTACGAGGGCTATGCCCCGGGAGGAGTAGCCGTCTTTGTGGAGACCACGACCGACAATCTGAACCGCACCGTTGCATCGGTACGGTCCATCTTCAGCAAATACGGCGGCAATCTGGCGACCAATGGTTCGGTGGATTTTCTATTTGAGCGCAAGGGAATCTTCGTGATCCCGGTGGGTGAGCGCACCCGGGAAGACCTGGAGCTGCAACTAATCGACGCCGGTGCCGAAGACCTGGAGTATGAGGAAGATGATAACACCATGATTATCACGGTGGAGTTTGAAGATTTCGGCCCCATGCAGCAAAAGCTGGAAGAGCTCA
>JASBTH010000261.1 GCA_030148525.1 Saprospiraceae bacterium
TTCTACGAATTTGATCAGCTCTTTAATCAGTTCATGTTTCTGGCGAGAAATGGCGTGGTGATTATAAAAACCAAGACCGGGAAAACCCAATTACCCCGCGAAGGGGGCGGAGCGGAACTACAGGGACTACTGCGTCCGGTAACCTTCAGCCGGGCCCATGCTGGCGGAGCATTACCCGATATCAGTCCACTGGTTCATTGGGCGGCGGGTGTGGAAACGGATGAAAATGGACGTGCCACCATTACTTTCCCGCTGACTGATGATCGAAGCCGATTTCGTGTACACGTAGTCGGCCAGACGGCCGATGGGCGCCGGGTACAGGCCGAGACTTTCTTTACCACCACCCCCAACCGCTAGTGCTATTCATCGGTCCATATGTGCATTCGTCGATGGTACACTCATTGGTCGATGCATGTCGCGGCTCGTCGCTGAAACCTTGAGGGCATCGCCATTTGCCAGTAGCTTACGAGTGAATTAAAAAAATAAATCACTCAGGTATGTTACAAGCACTTGCCTTTTTACTCTTGACCTGTTGTCCCGATATGCCCTGGATGTCAGATCAGGATCCCGTATTTCAGAATGAAACCCTTCAGGTATTTATCGGTAACGGCGAAGCCAACTACGATAATGTGTTGGTGTATCCCGCCGCTGAAGTCACCTTTGAATTGCTGGACGAATCCGGTGAGGTGGTTGCCTCCAGTTCGGATAACCAAGAGGAATACCAATTCCAGGGTAGCTATACCCTCATCATTTACCCGAGCTGGAATCCCGATGGAGATGAAATCCCCATCAACGGAGAAACGGTAACTATCAAACCCAAGGTCCCTGCTGATGTAGATCAGGAAGCCGAAAAGAAGGAAAACAATAGCCCTCAGAGTAGCACCTACGAGGAGGTAACCACCACCCAGATCACGACACCTTCCAAAGTTTCACCCGGGGTACTCAACTTTCAACTGACCTTTACCGATGGATTGACTTTCCAGGTGGTCGACGGTAAAGCCAGTGCCTTTTACCAGGGGGAAGAAATTCCCGTTCGCGACGAGTACCGGGTCACTACCCCCCGAGGTATTCTGCGCGTCCAATTCGATCCGTTTACCGGGAAAAGCAGTTGGACATTTAGTCCGACCAAATAAACGCTCGTGTTGAAGATATAAACCCGACTAACTATGGAGTAGCTCGTTCAGGCCTCGGTCCGAACGGACTTTTCACTCTCCTCTTTAAAGGCCCGAAAATTAACCTCCGTATCCGGCAGCATGCGACGCTTGAACAGGGGAACCAGCAACACGGAAAAGTACTCTCCGTGCTCCAGGCGAGTCGTTTCCTTCCCTTTTGCCGTCAGGCGGAAATAGTGCTCCCCGTCAAACAGAAACTGCCTTTTCCAACGGAACTCTTCTTTTTGCCGAAAGGCAGATAACAAAAAAATCCCGGAACCTGACCGAAGTCAAATTCCGGGAGAAGGTTGCCAATACAGGCTATCGTTAACCCAGCAACTCTTCTTCTTGTACAAATGGTTGCTTGTACAGGCGGTTGCCCGTCGCTTTATAGAGGGCGTTGGCTACAGCCGCCTGGATCGGAGGCAGGCCGGGTTCACCCAGACCTGTCGGATCAATACCATTATCCACAAAATGCGTTTCGATCTCGCGGGGTGCCTCGGTGTGGCGGATCAAACGGTAAGCATCGAAATTTTGCTGTTCGGGGCGTCCCTCTTTGAGGGTAAGCGCACTGAACATGGCGTGGCCGATACCGTCGACCAGGCCACCTTCAATCTGATTTTTGGCGCCTTCGGGGTTTACGACAATGCCGCAATCCACCGCACACCAAACCTTATTGACCCGTGGCTTACCGTCTTCTTTTACGATGTCGACCACCTGGGCAACGTAGGAGTTGTGGCAGTAGTAGGCCGAAACACCGCGGTAGGTACCATCGGCTTCCGTACCCCAGTTGCACTTCTCCTTCACCAGCTTGAGTACACCGGCGTAGCGCTCGGCATCGTAGTCGTTGTTTTCACCCACGGGGTTGTTCTGAGCGCGTTCAAAGAGCTCCAGACGCATCTCAATAGGATCCTTGCCGGCGGCTTCCGCTACTTCATCGAGGAAGGATTGCTCCGCTCCGGCAATGAAATTGGACCGCGGTGCACGCCAGGCACCGGTTGATACATTAGACTCGAGGCCGTGGTTTTCGACCAGGTAATTATCGACTGCACCGGCGGGGAAACGATTCTGGAATACTGGGCTTCCGTGAACGCCGGCTCCGCGCACGTGGAAACCGATCAGGTTGTTATCGGCATCCAGGGCTGCGCGGTATTTCACTTTATAGGCCGGTCGATAAACGCCGTTGGTCATGTCATCTTCGCGGCTGTACACCAGTTTGACCGGTGCTTTGGCTTTCTGGGAGATAAGGGCTGCCTCCACACCGAAGTGTCCATACAGGCGACGCCCGAAGCCTCCCCCCATGCGGGTCATCATGATGGATACATTCTCCTCTGGCATGCCGAGCAATTCGGAAGCGGTCATGCGCAGGTATTGCGGGGTCTGTATGGGGCCAAGCAGTTCGGCCTTATCCTCCGTGACGTGGGCAAAGAAGTTCATCGGCTCCATCGGATTGTGGGCCAGGAAGGGGGCCGAGTAGGTGCGCTCGATCACTTGTGCAGCTTCCGCAAAAGCCTTTTCCGGATTGCCGTCGCGGCGGGCGGGTTCGGCAGTAGGCTGTTCGATGAGCTGAGCCAAAGCTGTTTCGTGGTTAGCGGTATTTTCGAGATCGCTGGTTTTTTCCCACTCGATCTTAAGGGCTTTTTTGGCCTTCATGACCTGCCAGGTTGTCTCACCGACTACTACCACTAACTCGGGGAAGGCATTGACGTCGGACCATTGCTGCTCCGCACCTTCGGGTCTGGTGTTGATAGTGAATACATCTTTAATGCCCGGCATAGCCAGAGCATCGGTGGCATCGAAGGTCTTAACCGTCATACCGAAGGCCGGTGCATGCTCGGCCATGGCGATCAGCATACCCTCGCGCTGCACGTCGAGTCCGAAGAGCGGCTTACCGGTGACGATGGCTTCACCATCCACGTTCAGGGTTGGGGTACCGATAATGTTGAAGTCTTTAGCTTCTTTCATAGGGACTTCCTCGGGTACCTGCAATTGACCGGCGGCGGAGGCTACTTCACCGTAGCCGATCTTCTGACCGGATCCCTCGTGCATGATCATGCCATTGGAGGTGGTCAGTTCCTCAACGGGTACCTCCCATTGCTCCGCAGCAGCCATGAGCAGCATGTAGCGCGCCGTAGCTCCCGCTTTGCGCAGGCCGTTCCAGCCCTGTCGGATCGATTGACTACCACCCGCCAGTTGGCGGGTATATTTATCGGTATCCAGGCCGGCTTGTTCGACCACTACGTTTTTCCAGTCCACATCGAGCTCTTCGGCAACGATCATGGGCATAGACGTTTTTACGTTCTGGCCAATCTCCGGATTAGGGGAAAAAATGGTTACCACGCCATTATCACCTACTTTGAGGTAGGCGTTCATTTCGAACCATTCTTCGGGCATCTCGATCTCATCCGATGCTCCGGGGCGTTGGCAGGAGGTCAGCATATTGAGCCCCAGCACGAGTCCGCCACCCGCAACGGTCGAGATCTTGAGAAACGCCCGACGGTTATGTTTGCTATTTATATTGGTTGTCATGATGTTCGTTATTTTGAGAAAATAAGGAAAGCAGAATGGGACTTACCCCATTTTGTCGGCAGCTGATCGCACGGCCTTTTTAATGCGCACGTAGGTACCGCAGCGGCAGATGTTCCCGGCCATTGCTGATTCGATCTGCGCATCGTCGGGGTTCTTATTTTCTTTCAGTAAGGCGGCGGCACTCATGATCTGACCTGCCTGGCAATAGCCACACTGGGCTACATCCTCTTCCAGCCAGGCTTCCTGGACGGCGTTCAGACCCCGATCAGTCGCCAGCCCTTCAATGGTGGTAATTTTTTTGTTGCCTACACTGCCTACGGGCAGGGAACAGGAGCGAATAGCCGAACCGTCGACATGGATGGTGCACGATCCACACTGGCCGATACCACAACCGTACTTGGTGCCCACCATTTTGAGGGAGTCGCGCAACACCCATAGGATAGGGGTGTCGGGATCGACATCGACCTGTTGGTTTGTTCCGTTAATGTTTAAATCAAATGTTGCCATGATAGCTCATATTATGGTTTAATTCATGCATTTTTCTTTGGCTTTCGCCAAAAAACACTCACTAGTAAGATACAATCTAATAGCCAGACTCCACAACTGATTATCGGTAATTCGGAATTAAACAGGGAAGGATTCCGGATTTCTATCGACGAAATCGCCCTATTCAGGGAGGATGTGACTTTTTGTATTGTCCTTTACCGTGGGTCTATTATCTTTAGCAGAATAGTACCATTAAGGAATAATAAAACAAAGACTATGTTCAAAACTTCCCAATTCATCGGGTTGGTGATCCTGGGACTGTTGCTGTCAGCCCCTGCGTGGGGACAGCAGGAGTACCGCAACGGGCAAGCCCTGGAAAACAGTATCCGTGCCCTGGAGCAACAATACGGTGAACTTCTGGAGGTGACTACGTTGGCACAAACCACTGCTGGTCGCCCTATCTGGCAATTAACGATCGGTGCCGGAGACAAAGATACCAAGCCCGCTGTAGCCATTGTCGGTGGTGTCGCCGGACCCCATCTGTTAGGCCAGGAGTTAGCCCTGGGAGTGGCGGAGAATCTGCTCGCCGGTAGTGCCGAAGCGGAAATCAGGTCGCTGCTCGATGAGGTCACCTTTTACATATTCCCGCAAATGTCGCCCGACGCGGCAGCCCAATATTTTGCCGATCTCAAGTACGAGCGTATGGCTAATGCCCGTGACACCGATACGGATCGCGACGGCTATCTCAACGAAGACCCGGGGGAAGACCTGAACGGCGACGGTATGCTCACCCAAATGCGGGTAGCGGCTCCCGACGGCGAATGGGTTGTTCATCCGGCTGACTCTCGCATCATGCGTAAAGCAAAAGCAACGGACGGCCCCGAAAACCGCTATCACATCTTTCCGGAAGGTCGTGATAACGACGAGGACGGTCAGCAAAGTGAGGATGGCCCCGGGGGCATTTTCTTCAATAAAAACTGGACTTTCCAGCATCCTACTTTCCGGGAAGGGGCCGGGGATTACGGTGTATCCGAAGTAGAAACACGGGCACTGGCTGATTTTCTGTACAATCGTTTCAATGTATTTGCGGTATTGACTTTTGGCCCCTCCGATAACCTGTCGTCTCCCTACGAGTACAGCCCATCCAATGATCGCCAACGGGTGATCAGTGGTATTCTGCGCAATGATGCCACGGTTAATAAAATGGTTTCTGAGCTGTATAAAGAGCACGTGGATGTGAAGAAGGGGACGCGCTCCAGCATGAGTGGCGGTGGCTTCATGGAGTGGGCTTACTTCCACTACGGCCGTTTCAGCTACGGTGTTCCGGGGTGGCAGGTGCCCGAATGGCAAATGCCCAAAGACAGTACCGAGGCCGCTCAATACGAGCCGAACAGCGATAAGAATGCCGATTTGAATTTGTTGCGCTGGGCCGAATCGGAGGGTATCGATAACGCCTTTGCCGACTGGACCCCCATTGAGCATCCCGATTATCCGGGGCAATCGGTGGAAGTGGGTGGTCTGGCGCCCTTCCTGGCCTATAACCCGCCCTACGTTCAGGTACGTGAGCTGATCGATCAACACGCCGACTTTACACTGCAATTGACCAGACACCGCCCCGTGGTATCGCTCAGCAATGTGCGTACCGAGCAGGTCGACGATAATCTGTGGCGGGTAAAAGCCACGGTGGTTAACACCGGCATGATGCCCACCGCTTCTCAGATTGGCAATAACTTTAATTGGGTGAAGCGACTGCGGGTTGAGCTCGAATTGGCCGATGGCCAGGCGCTGAGCACCGGACGCCCCATTTACCTCTACCCCGCGATGGATAGCGGTGAATCCCGCGAACTCTCCTGGTTGGTGCGCGGTAACGGCACGGTAACCCTGTCGGCTGGCGCCCCCCACCTGGGAACAGAAACCATTACTCTCAACCTCCAATAATTGATACTATGACCATTCGACATATAATCGGGGCGTTGAGCCTGCTTTTGCTGCCGGCACTTGCCATGGCCCAAACGCCCGAACAAATCTTTCAGGCGGTCGGAACGCCGGCCAATCCTAAAGTTGAGATCAGCTTTAATCGATACTATACGGCCGAAGGTTTGGAAACACTGGCCAAAAAACTGGCCGCTGCCCATCCGGACCTCATTTCGGTGCAGTCAATTGGTAAATCCTACGAAGGTCGTGACCTGTGGTGCATGACCGTCACCGATCAGAGCACTGGCTCTGACCTGGAAAAGCCCGGTTTCTATATCGACGGAAATATTCACTCCAACGAGATCCAGGGTTCAGAGATCGCTATTTACACCGCCTGGTACCTGGCCGAAAGCTTTGGTCAGAACGACTTTATTACTAATCTCCTCAAGGAAAAGGTCTTTTACATCGTCCCGACGATCAATCCCGATGCGCGTAACGCCTATATGAAGGGAGATAATACAGCTAATACCCCGCGCTCCGGTATGATCCCGATCGACGATGACCGGGACGGTATCTACGACGAGGATGGTTACGACGATCTGAACGGCGACGGCGAGATCACTCAGATGCGTCGCCGCTCGCCTTACGGTGATTATATCATTGATCCGCAGAACCCGAATCGCATGATACGGGTTACCGGCGATCAACGCGGGACGCACGAAATTATCGGAACGGAAGGGATCGACAATGATGGCGACGGACAGATTAACGAAGACCGGGTAGGTGGTTATTACGACCCCAACCGTAACTGGGGCTGGAATTGGCAACCGGAATACATTCAACGGGGCTCACACCACTACCCCTTCTCCATCCCCGAAAACCGGGCCGTAATGGAGTTTGTAATGGACCACCCGAATATTGCCGGTGCACAGTCGTACCACAACTCCGGTGGTATGTTGCTACGCGGGCCCGGAGCCGAAGAAGATCGTCCTACCTATTCCCGCCGCGATGTGCAGGTATACGATCAATTGGGTGAGTTAGGTGAAAGCCTGATCCCCGGTTATCGCTACCTGGTGGTTTGGGATGACCTGTATTCTGTATTCGGTGGTGAGCTCGATTGGTTCCACGGCGGACGTGGTATTTTCACCTTCACCAACGAATTGTATACCAGCTACCTGATGTTTAACAGTAATGACCGCTCTCAGGAAGCAACTCAACTGTTTGAGGAGCGCTTGTTGTTCAGCGATCAATTCATGCCCTGGGAGGAGTACGACCACCCTACTTACGGTAAGATCGAAATCGGGGGTAACCGCCGCAACTACCGTCGGGCTGATCCGGGCTTCCTGCTCGAAACCGATGCCCACCGCAATATGGCCTTTACCCTTTATCACGCCTTCCAAACGCCCAAGCTGGTGGTAGAAGAGGTAACCAAGGAGAATCTGGGGGACGGATACCTGGAGGTAACTGCCACCATCGGTAACCAACGGATCATTCCCACCCATAGTGATCACGACCTGCGGAACAACATTTCACCACCGGATTTCATTAGTCTGCAGGGGGGTGAGGTAGTTGCCGGTATGCGTCTGCTCAATCGCGATACGGGTGATGCTGAAGAACAAGAGTTTCGTCCCGAGCGGCTGGCGGTCGACAACATTTCCGGGCTCAGCACAGTCGATGTTCGCTGGATCGTAAAAGCGGATGAAAATACCCCTCTGACCATTCGCATTGAGAGTGCGAAAGGTGGAACGGTAACGCACGAAGTTGAGTAATTTTTAATGCATAATGATTAATTTTTAATTAGGTGACGGTTTCACTTAGAGCGTGTTTGGGATTTGTTTTTGATGGCGAAAATGTCTAGAATTTGGTTTTCACAAAGCCTTTTTTGAGCTTCGTAGCATGGCTACGGGGCGAAAAAAGGCTGCAGTGAGGTTCAAATATACCGCTTCCGAAAAGGATTGGGCTTTGCCCAACCTTTTCACGCGAGTATATACTCGACTCGAAGTGGTTTGGAT
>JASBTH010000262.1 GCA_030148525.1 Saprospiraceae bacterium
TGGGCTATGCGGCGTTGTTCAGGCAAAGATGGAAATTGGAGCCTTATCTTTCTAAGCTCTGATTGTTTTATTCCTCTCACCGTAGTCCCAGATGAGCGTGCGTTTAATCTATATTGTACTTGTCTAGAAGTAAGTAAATACCTGAGGAAGGTGTTATCTAAAAGGTCTGTTTTTCCTCGAAGCGTTATGATTCTTTGAGCCAAGGCTACCTTGGTTTTGTCAAGCTGGGCTACTTCTCCCAATGGAGCTTCTGTGGTCATTACAACATCGCCTGGTTCTGGAAGCCCGCGCTGCATCCAAATATCATAGTCTTCTTCAGCTATATACTCTGTGTAAGGTAATATAGTGCCGTTCTTTACAATCTTTGCAGTAACCAATGGTATTCCACTGGAGGCCTTTTTGGGAGTCTTTCCCCGATAATCAATGATTGCCTCCATGCAATCTTCGAGTCTATATTCCTTCCACTCATTCCCCATACCCCAATACCTCCAAATTTTTGCGGATGGCAGCATCCAGTTCCTGTGATTGTTGCATTTGCGCGTAGAGCTGCTGGCTCAATGTTTCCATCTTCTCTTCAAATGGCACCCCGTCATCTTCCTCCTCCGGAATCCCCACGTAGCGCCCCGGCGTCAGCACGAAATCGTGCTTTTTGATCTCGTCCAGGGTCGCGGCTTTGCAGAAGCCGGCGATGTCTTCGTAATCCTCCCCCTTGCCCACTCCAGAGGGGGAAATACTTCGCCAATTGTGGTATGTATTTGCGATTTCCGCAATCTCCTCCTCCGTCAGTTCCTTATGCGTGCGGTCGATCATCTCGCCCATCTGCCGGGCGTCGATGAAGAGCGTCTCACCGCTGCGGTCGCGGTAGCCATGCTCCGGGTCAGCACTTTTGTTTTTGGTCATAAACCAGAGGCAGACCGGGATTTGGGTGGTAAAGAACAGCTGCCCCGGCAGGGCAATCATGCAGTCCACCAGGTCATTTTTTACAAACTGCTGCCGCAGCTCACCCTCTCCACTTGTATTGGAAGACATAGAGCCATTGGCCATCACAAAGCCCGCCGTGCCCTTTTCTGACAGCTTGGACAGCATGTGCAGCATCCAGGCGTAGTTGGCATTGCCCGTAGGCGGTACGCGGTAGCCACTCCAGCGCGGGTCGTCGGTCAGCTCCTCATCGGCCCGCCACTGGCTTTGGTTGAAGGGCGGGTTGGCCATGATGTAGTCTGCCTTGAGGTCGGGATGCTGATCCCTGAAGAAAGTATCGGCCGGCACTTCCCCCAGGTTGGCGGCAATGCCCCGCACCGCCAGGTTCATCTTGGCCAGCTTGCGCGTGGTGGCGGTGTATTCCTGCCCGTAGATGGACACATCACGGCGGTTGCCGTTGTGGTTTTTTACAAACTCCATGGATTGCACAAACATGCCGCCCGAGCCGCAGCAAGGGTCGTAGATCTTGCCCTTATAGGGCTCGATCATCTCCGCAATCAGCTTGACGATGCACTTGGGGGTGTAGAATTCGCCCCCGCCTTTGCCCTCCGCTGCCGCAAAGCGCCCGAGGAAGTACTCGTACACCCGCCCCACCAGGTCGTGCTCCTCATCGGCAATAGTATTGATGTTGTTGATGGTATCGAGCAGGGCAGACAGCTTGCTGCTATCCAGCCCCAGCCGCCCGAAATACTTATCCGGCAGCGCCCCTTTGAGGGATTTGTTGTTCTTCTCCACCGTCGCCAGCGCCTCGTCGATGATCAGCGCGATGCCGTCCTGCTTGGCATTTTGCATGATGTAGCTCCAGCGGGCCTCCTCCGGCAGGTAGAAGACGTTCTTCATGGTATAGAACTCCGGGACATCCAGATACTTTTCCTTCCCCTCGGCTTTCAGCTCTTCCTGCCGCTGCTCAAAGGTATCGCTCACAAACTTGAGGAAGATGAGCCCCAGCACCACGTGCTTGTACTCGGAGGATTCTACCTTACCGCGCAGTTTGTTGGCGGTGTCCCACAGGGTTTCTTCGATAGATTTGGTTGGTTTTTTCTTGGCCATAACTGGTTTGATCTAAAAATGCTGGTACGTCATACGCTCGTGAAAGATGCGTGTTTTTTGTTATTTGAAGAAATGAGGGGGAACGGTTGTACCTGGACTAATATGATAATAATTTTAAACTTAGAAGCTCTTTGCATTATACCGGCAAGGAAGTGGATTTGCTCCGCAGTACTTCGGGCTGGGACACCAAACCACTTCGTTGTCGGTAAAAAATGCAGATAATCAATGCCCACCTCGCGCTACAGAGTAATTAGGTATACGGATTTAAGTAAGTCTTACTACCTTATACCCTATACCAAATACAAAGTGAGGTTGTGACATTCAGTTGTTTAGCAATTGCTTAGCCTGTCAACCTCACGTTTATTTAGTAAACAGATCGGACCCAATTTTACGTTATTTACAAAAAATCTCCAGCTATGAGCGAATTCAAACAAGTGGTCAAAGACGGAATGAGCACCATCGGAAAAAAGATCCGCCGGTTCTTTGTGGTCATTTTGTTGTTGGGACTAGTTGGCGGTGGTGTCTTTTTGTTAGTGTGCAATATGACTTACAGCAACGGGCAACGGGCCGGAACGCTCATCAAAATCTCCAATAAGGGGGTTGTCTTCAAGACCTACGAGGGCCAGCTCAACCTGGGCGGCGTCTCCATGGATGCCCAGGAGGGCCTGAGTGGTAATATCTGGGAGTTCTCGGTGCAGAAGAACGATATCTACCAGCAACTTCAGGACCTCCAGGGGCAGAAAGTAAAGCTCTATTACCGCCAGAAATATAAAGGCATGCCCTGGCAGGGTAAGACGGACTATTACGTCTACCGGGTCGATTTGGTGAAGCAGATGCAGGAGTGATTTTTTCCTGCTTGAGCAAAAAGGAGTACCGTGCCCAACAGGCACACTGTTGTGGTGAGTAGCTTTTTCATACCATTCTTTTTCCGAAGAACGATCCGGGGCTGGGTTTCGTGACCGGAAAAAAGCCGGACTGCAAGCTGGGTGACTAAAATATAGGTTCAAGAGAGAGTGCTTACGATGGACGGCTCACGGCTTACGGAGGTTCAAGAGAGAGGGCTTACGATGTACGGCTTACGGCTTACGGAGGTTCAAGAGAGAGGGCTTACGATGGACGGCTCACGGAGGCTCGGTTGAAGGTTCCCCGCCTTCACTACTGTTTCGGCGGGCGGGCACGGTCTCTTCCTACGCCACCACCTTCACACAGTTTCGGCGGCCTTGAAGGCTTCGGCAGGCATGCACCTTTCACGGTCCAATGTCAACGGATTTAAGCCTCAGCCTCAACCTCAATCTGAGCCTCAACCTCAGCCTCAACCTCAGCCTCAGCCTCAACCTCAATCTCAATCTGAGCCTCAACCTCAATCTGAGCCTCAACCTTTACTTCATCCTGCACCTGTCGGGCCGGCATGGGCTCACCGGTATCTTCGTAGCGCGCATCCAGGAGCATTTGCAGGAGGTCATCCTGAGGTTCCTCGTTGCGCCGGGCCTCGATGTAGCTCAGGGTAATGGCATTGTTAGCGTCGCGGAGTTGCTCGTGCCGCTTCAGGGCACCGTTGACTTTGAATAGCGGATTGAGGAAAGGCTGCCGGATCACGAATTCCTGGATTTTTACAGGAAATATACGCTGTTTTCGGGACCGGTATGAGGGCACACTGCGCCCTTTTACCTGGAGGTTGATAGAAATTTAGCGAAAATTCGCAAAAAAGTAGGGCGTTAATCTTTACACGGACCTAAATGTTACATATATTGTAGCGAATATTCGCTAGAATACACGCTAAATGATTCATTATGGATGCTGTAACACAAAAAACCGTACTTAAAGGAGGAGAATTCCTAATAAAAGATTCCCGTCCGGAAGACATCTTCATCCCGGAAGAGATCAACGAGGAACAGAAGATGATCCGCAATATGGTCAGCGATTTTCTGCAAAATGAGATCCTGCCAAATATTGATAAGATCGAAAAGCAAGAAGAAGGTGTGGTCGTTGGTTTGCTCAATAAGCTGGGCGAGCTGGGGCTGTTGGGATCTCATATGCCGGAGCAATACGGCGGTATGGAGCTCGACAATAATACCAATACCCTCATCAATGAGAAGATGGGACCATCGGGTTCGTTCTCGGTAAGCTACGCTGCCCACATCGGTATCGGTATGTTGCCTATTCTGTACTTCGGTACCGAAGCCCAAAGAGAAAAGTATCTGCCACGTTTGGTCAGTGGCGAATTGCAGGCCGCCTATTGCCTGACGGAGCCTAGTTCAGGTTCCGATGCACTGGCTGCAAAAACCCGGGCTGATTTGTCGGAGGATGGTAAACACTATCTGCTCAACGGGCAGAAGATGTGGATCTCCAATGCCGGGTTCGCCGATATTTTCATTGTTTTCGCCAAAATTGATGGTGACAAATTCACCGGTTTTATTGTGGAGCGCGATAGTGACGGGCTGACCCTGGGTGCCGAAGAGGACAAGATGGGTATCAAGGGTTCTTCAACTCGTCAGGTGTTTTTCGAAAACGTAAAGGTACCTGCCGACAATGTGTTGGGTGAAATTGGCAAAGGTCACCTGATCGCTTTTAATGTATTGAACATTGGCCGTTTCAAGCTGGGTGCTCTCTGCCTGGGTGGTGCTAAAATGAGTGCCGATACGGCGGTGAAATACGCCAATGAGCGCCACCAGTTTGATCAGCCGATTTCCAATTTCGGAGCTATCCGCCATAAACTGGCTGAGCAAGCTACGCAAATTTTCGCAGTGGAAAGTGCCGTTTACCGGGTGTCGAATCTGCTGGAAGAGCGTAAGATGCACTTTGTAGAACAAGGTGACAGCTTTGAGGTGGCCAAATTGAAAGCCGCGGAGGAGTACGCCATTGAATGCTCCATTCTGAAGGTGTTCGGTTCGGAAATACTGGATTTCGTAGTGGACGAAACACTGCAGATCCACGGAGGAATGGGCTTCTCGGAGGAAGGAACTGCGGCCCGTGCCTACCGCGATAGCCGGATCAACCGCATCTATGAGGGTACTAACGAGATCAACCGCATGCTGACCATCGACATGTTGTTTAAGCGCGCCCTGAAAGGTAAGCTGGATATTGTCGGACCCGCATGGGATGTGCAGAAGGAGCTGGCCTCCATGCCGAGTCTGGAAAAACCAGAAGGTACTTACGGAGAAGAGGTGAAAGCTATTGCCGAATTCAAGAAACTGGTGTTGATGGTTGCGGGTGCTGCCGCCAAGCAACAGATGGATGGCAAGCTGAATCTGAAAGAAGAGCAGGAGATACTGATGAATGTTGCCGACATGCTGAGCTACCTGTTCATTTGCGAATCAACCCTGCTGCGAACCCAGAAACTGCACGACGTCCCTTCTTCCATCGACCAGGACCTGTACGATGCCATGTTACGGGTGTATCTGAACGATGCGACCGCTCGCATGAGCAAGCTAGCGACCGATACCCTGACGGCTTTTGCCGAAGGTGATCTGTTGCGCACTATGCTGATGGGCGTGAAGCGGTTTACTAAGTATCCACCGCAAAACGTGGTGGCTCTGCGTCGCAAGATCGCCGCAAAATTGGTAGAAGAGAACGAATATTGCTTCTAAGAGGACTGCTGCTGAGACGCTGTTATAGCGTCTCAACATATGTTACTCCATAATGAAGGGCCTTCATCCGTTTGGGTGGGGGCTTTTTTGTTGGTATAGGGTATTTGGTATGGGGTAGTAGGTATGGGGATGTTCTACCAAAAACTCACACTGTATTTGGTACTGGGTATTAGGTAGGTAGTAGGACTATTTTTAATCCTTATACCTAATACCTACTACTATGTACCGGGAGGTTGGGCCTTGATTATCTTCCGTTTATGAAATAGTCTGTGCCCAACCTCACGTTTAGTTAGAGCGTGTTTGGGATTTGTTTTTGATGGCGAAAATGTCTAGAATTTGGTTCTCGCAAAGCCTTTTTTGAGCTTCGTAGCATGGCTACGGGGCGAAAAAAGGCTGCAGTGAGGTTCAAATATACCGCTTCCGAAAAGGATTGGGCTTTGCCCAACCTTTTCACGCGAGTATATACTCGACTCGAAGTGGTTTGGAT
>JASBTH010000280.1 GCA_030148525.1 Saprospiraceae bacterium
AGCCGTTAGCCGTTAGCCGTTAGCCGTTAGCCGTTAGCCGTTAGCCGTTAGCCGTTAGCCGTTAGCCGTTAGCCGTTAGCCGTTAGCCGTTAGCCGTCAGCCGTCAGCCGTCAGCCGTCCTTTTTTGGCGAAAGCCAACAAAGAATCCTGCTCAAAAATGGAAGCAGCGCTGGGGCCCGGCGGGTACAATGCCATGCGAGGTCACGGAGGACTAACTGCACGGGTAATTCGGGGTGGTACCATCCGGATTGGTGACCGCATCCAAGTCGTTACCGATTGATGTAAACCTTTGCAAACTTATTCCCACAGGAATAGTACATTTGGGGCACTTTTCAGACCTAAGGATAAACACATGGAAGATAACGTGGTACAGGTTACCATAACCGACCGTCAGGGCGTAACCCACGAATTGGAAGCGCCGACCGATATGAATATGAATATTATGGAGCTGTGTAAAGCTGCTGAGTTACCGGTGAAAGGTACCTGCGGTGGCATGGCCCTTTGTTCAACCTGTCATGTGTACGTATTGAGCGACCACGAGCTACCCGAGATGTCGGAGGACGAGGAGGATATGCTCGATCAGGCCTTCTTCGTGGAAGATAATTCCCGCCTGGGATGTCAATTGCATATCAGTGATGATTACGAGGGCCTAAAGCTTCAGTTAGCTCCGGAGTCGGAGGAATAAAAAAACCGGATGCAGCAGCTTGGCCGCATCCGGTTTTCGTGTGCTAATCGAGCACGATCAGCTTTTTACTGGCCCGGTAGGGACCTGATTGAATAATCAGAAAGTAGGTGCCGGGTGCAAGGGCCGAAATGTCCAGGTCAAAAGCCCCTTCTTTTTGCAGCCCTTCTTTCCGCTGGAGTATCGACCGGCCGGCAATATCGGTGAGGGTGAAATCGAGCGGACGCAGGTCATCGAATGCATAACGTATGGTGGTTCGCGACCTCGCTGGATTTGGGATGACCGTTACCTGTTGGCCGAGTCGCCTTTGCTCGGCCGTACTGGTCGCTTCATCCACCGTTACTTCCCTGGTTGTCGTATTATCACATCCATCGGCATTGGTAATGGTAAGAGAGACGGTATAGGTCCCGGCGGCAGTATAGGTGTGAATCGGGTTTTCCTGGTCGGATTGGCCACCATCTCCGAACTGCCAGTTCCAGGCCATTGCACCGGTTGACTCGTCTTGAAAACGAACCTCCGGGCTATTTCCATTCTCCTGAGTGAGCGAAAAGCTAACGGGAGGAGCCAAATCATCGGATACGGAAATGGGGACCGCAATGCGTCCGCAGACATATTCGTAGGTAATATCCCAATCGTAAAAGAATGGATAAAAGGTAGAAACTGTTCCTACGCCTTTTTTGATGCGAACTACGTTGTCGAGGGTGCGGGGATAGTTGACGTTGGTCGTGGTTATGGATAACCCCTTGCCGACGGTAACCACCAATTCGTAATCAGATCCCGGTTCAATATTAAAATTGAGATTGACACGTTGTTCGCCCGTCTTGGTAATATTGACGATTCGTTGTTGGGTCTGGCCATTGGGTTCCCGTAAGACCACGATCCTCGGGCCTAATTCCTCGGCATAGACCTTTACGGAATTCAGGTTAAAGAAAGTCAGCGCATCAAACTGTAAACCGGCTTCGGGGGTAAGCAGGGTCGTAGTGCCGACGTTGCGGTTTTCGAGCCCGGCACTATTGTTGTAAAAGAGGGATGAGTAATAAATGCGATCTGCCTGGAGGGGGGGAGTCAGGAAATCGCCTCCTTCCGCAATGGCAGATCCCTCGGTTGATTCTTCGTACCAACGCACTTGTGCGCCACCATTTGGCTGGGCGCGCAACAAAACCTGACCGCCACGGCAAACGGTAGCACTGCCGGGGTCCACTACCGGAAGCAGCGGGTCGTTGGTTACGTTGACATTCATTTTCAGGCTATTGTTGATAGACCGTCGGTCAGCAATACCATTAGGGCTTTCCAGGGAAACCTGAATGGGGTAATTACCCAGAAAGGCAGCTAATCCACCAGGTCGTATGGTTTGGATCTCACCGGGTTGGATTTCTCCATTCCAGGTGACCTGGTTGATCAAATCAAAGGTATTCCCCTGACGGATGGTGATGGTAAAAGTACGGATGGTGGTAGTACCTTCGTTGATTACCGTCAATTCTAAGTCCGTCTGACTCCCGCAATCCTGATTTCGGGTGGCGGCGGCAGCAAGGATGACATCATTATTTGCGCTAACGGGGTCAGCTGGATCAAACCCCTGATCCACCAGATAGTTAAAAGCTGCCAGGGCGTCTACTTTCCCGTAACCATAGGCATTGTCGATACCTACAGTTCCCAGGTCTTTAGCACTCTCAATAACGGCTTCTTGCAACTTTTCGCCACTGAGAGCAGGGAAGGCTTCTTTTAGTAATAACAGTACACCAGCAACGTAGGGTGTCGAAAATGAAGTTCCCGAAATGCGGCTGTAGCGACCGAAGAGGGAGGTTGTCCGAATCTGTTGGCCGGGGGCTACTACCTCGGGTTTGATGGATTGAATGCCGTTGCCGCAATTGGATGGGCCACGCCCCGAAAAATCAGAAATGACATCACCTGCGTCCGTAGCACCTACCGACAAAGGCACATAATCATTGATGGACAGAGCTGCCGGGAAATTTACAGATCCTGGGTCCGGCCCATCATTACCAGCGGCAAAAATGACACTTACTCCCACAGCGTTCAGGCTGGCCAATACGTCGCGGTAAATACTACTGTTGCAGTTAAACTGGCTGGAATTATCGGCCAGTCCCCAGCTGTTGTTGACAACGTCGGGAATATCATCACTGGTAGATACATCGCCGTCGGGGTTGAGGGCGTATTGTAAATTGCTGTAGGCAGTTCGCACCGATCCTTCAAAGTCGCCATTTGAATTGACGAGGTTAGACGATGGTCCATCGATATAGCGTGCGTTGAAAGCAGGTCCCAGGGTGTCCCGGTTAATACGGTCCAGTCCCACAATAGCTCCTGCAACTGCGGTGCCGTGCTCGTCGCTGTAATCGCCGACCAGGGAGCCAGAGGTCGATCGCGCTCTGGATTCGGTGTTGTAATTTGCCTGACTGCGCAAAGCAGGGTGCATTACATCCACCCCGGAATCGATGATCATCACCTTTGTGCCATAGCCCGTGTAGCCCATCGCCCAGAGTTTATGCACATTCATGGATTTCAGGGCGGGTTCGGCAATACCTGGCTCGAGGAAGGCAGTAGAGCTTTTACTTTTTTCCAGACGAACGGGGGCATCCCATTCGATGTATCGGACCTGATCCAATTGACTGAGGTAGTTAATCAGGGCGGGGGAAGCTTCCAGGTAGAGGCCATTGGCAATCCAGAGGGAGGTAAGGGAGCCATCCCGAAAACCACCGAACGCTCTGATCTTCTGGATCAGCGGCGGTTGTGTTTGTTCAGCTTTAGACTGGAGTTGAGATACAACGGTCGTTGCCCGTTCGTGCTTGCCCGAACGCAGCCGGGTAAAGGATTCACGTAGTGCCTGCACATCGACCTGGTCTTGAAGACTTACCAGAATTGGATGGTATTGGTCGGGCTTTTGGTTTAAGTGCTCCTGCAGGAGGGCATCGATCTTAGCGGAGTTATCCTGCGCAAATCCGGGTTGTATTATCAATCCAATGATCAGCCAGATCAGGGATAGAACTAATGACTTCGACATACGTCAATCTGTTTATTTTTTGGATCATACGAAACGAACTTCTATCGGATGCATTTTCCTTTTTATGCTTTCGCAAAAAAGGGGAGAATCTTCGATAATCATTCGCAGGGTAGTGGTGTGGTTAGTCTACTTGATGAACTCGACAAAAACAATGCCGATTTGTTTTAAAGGAGTACCGGGAATACAGATGCTGGAATATACCACTTCCGAAAAGGTTTGGGCTTTACCCAACCTTTTCACGCGAGTATATACTCGACTCTAAGTGGTTTGGTGTCCCAAACCACTTAGTTGTCGGTATAGAAGTGCTAAATAGAGAAAAAAATTGCCTTCTGCACCTATTTTTCATGGAAACAAAAATGAGTAATGAGTGGTTTGTCGTCCATAATCCACATGGTACATTTTCCTCCAGGTTGTTATTGGATTAACCCAATCAGTGTACGGTAGTCATCAAAGGGTGCGTCCTTGGTCCTCATTTCCAGCAGGTCAAGAAGGGGTTCATCTTGGTAGTACACCTGTAGTGCTTCATTGGTTTCGGCACACCGGACTTCAACCTTGCCCTGGCCTAGTTGTTGCATACGCCAACGGTAGGTTTCCTGCATACGGCCAAAAATGGTCATGTTGGTTTGTACGTAATCGGCATCGGCCACTACGGGTTCTAATTGGGGGAAGGCCTCATTGGACCGAGCCAGTAATTCACCGGTCGAAAGTATGTAGTAGGCTGATTGGGCCCAGGATTGATCACTGGTGATCAGCCTGGCATATAAAACCAATTGCAGGTCTTCCTCATTGCGAATCAATTGTCGGCGGTAGCTGGCGCCGCGCCATTTTAGATCGAGTACTAAATATTCGCCTTTTCGTTCAACTACGAGGTCGGCTCGTCCCAGAATGGTATTTCCCAGCATTTGCCCTTCGAGATTCATTTCGGTACCGGATACCGACCACCCATTGGTATGCAGGAGGTCGATCAGATTCCAGGCGGCGAATTTTAATTGTTTCACAAAACGGGCCCGGGTAGGTTCGCGTCCGTACAACAGTAGTACAGATCCTTCCCGTTTAAAAAGCGCTGCCGCCGCTGTATCTATCCAATCTTCGACCCGGGCTTGTGACCACTTGATCACATCCGGCTCCTGGAAGAGTTTTTCAAATAACCGATGCGCCAGGTTTCCCAGTAGGGTCCGGTCCGGAACGATGCGCAGGATAGGGGAGGGGCGCCATCTGGCCTGGTGCCGGAAAACCCACTGGTAAGGGTAATAAAACAAGGATTCCAGGCTGGTAATGGTATCCTTTTCCCGGGGCGGTATCGAACGGCCATTGGGCAGGGTTATGAAGGGCTGCGGCCCGGCGAGCGGATGGTGGGGTACCGAAGGCCACTGGGGCGATTTAAGGAAGGGGCCCAGGTTCAGTGGTGGCTCCTCGCTGTCGATATGCACGGTGATCCGGTCCAGGTCATTAAAGCTGGCTTCCAGATCGCCAAATAGTGGGTGGGGAATAACGTCTTGTCCCTCCGCAATATCGGGCATGATCAGCACCAGTCTTTTTTGGGTGCGTAAGATGGCCTGCTTTCTAAGCTGAACGAGCCGCTGATTGGCCTGGGCCGGTGTTTCTAATTGAACGGGTTCGTTGCGATTGCGGAGCCATTGTTGTTCGTTTTCGTACCAACGGGAAAAGAAGTAATCAGCTTCGTATTGCACAAAATTCCACCAACAGAGGTCCTCGACGGGGGCGATGAGGGCATGAGGATGGTGGACGGGTTGTTGTGCACCTTCCTGTAGTGGTTGAAATTGGATGGGAGCCGGTTCGTAAACGGTGCGGACCAAGCGCTCTAATTCCAGGCGGGAAAGAGCTGTTTCGGGCAGACTATGCAGTACTTCAACTAGCTGTCTTGCCTGTTCGGCCAAGACGGCCAGGGCACTGTGGTCAGCATGTTCCTCGCGCAAGTCCCTTGCCCAGTAATAGATGTATTGGTAAAGCCGAATAACGTCCTCCGTTGGTGCAGTGGAGGAACTGTCGTAACGCGGACGTTCGAACCAAAAGCGGTATTGCTGTAGAATCGCTTCTTTTTCGGAAACGGGAAGATTTTCCAGGTCGTTGATAAATGCGGCTAACATGCCGTGCCAGCGGTCACTTTGCGTACCTGGTTGTTCAGCGATGAGAGTAGCTATGCGCTGAGAAAGGTCGTCGTTCAGTGGTTTTAGCGGAAGCGAAACAAACTCCATCAACTGATAGGGGTCGAGGGGCTCCCAAAGGAAGACGGGAGCCAGTTTCAGGATTTGCAGGCTGGGGCGTGCCATAGAGTTGGAGGGAATACCCAGGCTCGGCAGTCCTTCGGCGACCAGGGCATTATCGAGAATGCGCGACTTATCGGGTATCAGGTGGCAGGGTTTGTAGTCAGGGTTTTTACGCAAGGTGGCAGCCCAGGTTAACGCGAGGTCCGTATCCCGCTTAGCCCTGAGGATGAGTAGTGAGCCATCGCCCTTCGGGGCCCGCTGAGGCTGATTGGAGAGGAGGCTGCGGTGGAAGTGAGCTAAATCGGAGTCTCCTTTCTGCTCGGAATGCTCAGCCTCAGAAATCGGAATATTCTGACTCCTCATCAGGTCAAAGAACCGTTGGATATGGGGCGGAAATACGGATACGGGATCGGTGCAATGAATGGACTCAACGGGGTGATTCCCCTTTGGCAATTCCCGCAAAATATCACACCAGCGTTCGGCAAAACCGCTGAAAACAGACAGTTCAGATGAAGTTCGAATACATTGCTCTACCTCCGCCAGGATCTTCAGTCGGTCCGGTATGTCTGTTTCGGGCTGGAAATCCCAACCATTGAGGAGCAATTCATCCCGGCGGTCGAGCAATTCTGCTGCGGTCGCAAAAGCATCAGCCTGGAAGGACCGTTGGTAAAATGGGGGATGGGAAGCTGTATCCAGGTACCGCTGCAGGGCCTGACGGTACTGTTCGATACGGAGGTATTCATTTTGCCGCTTGGGGCGCGCAAGGCCCAGGAAGGCTTCCAGTCGTTGCAGTAGGAGTTGTGGACCCAAATAAAGGCGATTGCCTTCTGCCTGCTTGGGAAGGGGGATGTGTAATTGATCCAGAGCGAGACCAAAAGTTAGGTGCATGGCGACGAGTTAAGTGGTTGGGGTTATGCCTGCCAATGTACACAATCCTTTCTTTCGGTAGAACGGATCAGGCAGTGAATCGGTATACTGGCATGACAACCAAGCTTTGGGGACTGATCGGGTAGGCCAGGCAATTACCCGCCGGTAGCCTTTCGGAGTTTGTCCATGAGGTTTTCCCAGTATTGGGTTTGATCGTCGACCTCGTCTTCATCACAAAAGTCAGATATGATGAGGATGGTTTCTGCCGTAACGGGCGACCGGGAAATGTGGAACTCCAGGTATTCCTCATCGTCTTCGGCATCCTCCCATTGGAACCGAATGAGCTCGTCTTCTATCTCGTCGATCACCTCAGCAATTTCTTCGGAACCCTGCCAGACGAAAGTGTATTCGTTCTCGTTAATATCTACTTCGTCGCAAAACCAGCGGATCAGGCAGGAGGGCGTGGTGAAGAATTTAAATAGAATAGTAGGCGAAGCCCGGAAAATGTATTCCAGATTGATTTTTACTCGTTCCATAAATGGTAGCTTGGTAAATGAATTGTCAGGCGAGTGGTGGGAATGATAAACAGTTGCTCAATTCGCTGGGTACCCGAAAAAAATTTGGCTGATTCGACGCAATAAAAAAGAAAAAAATGATTTTTCCAAGTACGGAATCTTTTTTCCCCTTTATGTGTTTCCTTAATGTTAACAATTTTCACTTAAAGAAAGGCATCCCCTTGACTTGCGTAGCTTTTTCCGGTATTTTTGTACGCTGTAAAAAGACGTGAGCAGCAGTTCAAAAGGATAACAACCATTGAAGGAACACAGAACACTAGCACATCAATTCTACTGACTGGTTCACGCAGTCACCAACCCAATCCCATTTACAGATCCTACCGACCCAATCTTTTCCGTTCGCGGATGTCACTTTGTTGGAAAACAATAAAAACGTAATAGTTAGATGAGACAGCTTAAGATCACGAAGTCTATTACCAATCGAGAAAGTCAATCACTTGAAAAGTATTTACAGGAAATAGGAAAAGTCGATCTCTTAACACCGGAAGAAGAAGTTGAACTGGCCAAACGGATAAAACAGGGCGACCAAGCCGCTCTGGAAAAACTGACCAAGGCCAACCTTCGCTTCGTTGTTTCCGTAGCCAAACAGTACCAAAATCAAGGTTTATCCCTGAGCGACCTGATCAATGAGGGTAACTTAGGCCTGATCAAAGCCGCTCAGCGTTTTGATGAAACGCGCGGTTTCAAATTTATTTCCTACGCCGTATGGTGGATTCGCCAGTCTATCTTGCAGGCACTTGCCGAACAATCACGGATCGTTCGCCTGCCGCTCAACAAAGTGGGGTCACTCAACAAGATCAATAAAGCGTTTTCCGAGCTCGAACAGGAGTATGAGCGGGAGCCCTCTCCGGACGAACTAGCCGAGAACCTCGAGATTGGTACTGAAGAAGTAGAAACTACCTTGGGGGTAGCTGCTCGTCACGTATCTATGGATGCCCCATTCGTAGAAGGTGAAGACAACTCCCTGCTGGACGTTTTGGAAAACAGCAGTACTCCCGGAACCGACCAGGAACTGGACTACAACCAGTCTCTGCGTCAGGAGATCGAGCGCAGCCTGAGCACCCTTACGGAGCGTCAGTGTGACGTGATCAAGCTGTACTTCGGTATCGGTGTGGAACACCCCATGTCTCTGGAAGATATTGGGGAAAAATTCGGTCTGACCCGCGAACGAGTTCGCCAGATCAAAGATAAAGCGATCAACAAACTGCGTTCCGCGAACCGCAGTAAACTGTTGAAGCACTACCTGGGAGCTTAGTGATTGGCACCAGAATTGGTAATGACAACAAAAGGCGCACGGAGAATTCCGTGCGCCTTTTTCTTGGTTTGGGGTGATCAGGATGCCATCCCCGATGCCATCTCAAATGCCACTATCCGACAAAACCCTCACTTATCAGGCCTTCCGGGAACTTTTTTTCCAGTCGCTACTCAGCCTTATTTTCTCGAAAACCCTTCCTACCTTTGCCCGTATACTACCATAAATCTGTTGTTTTTGGAGCTACCAAATGCTCCGCAAAGCCCAACCAAAAATGAACCAACAAACCACTCTCATCCGCCAGGAGAGCGATTCGGCTATTCGCGATTGGCGTGAACAGGAAAAATTAGCCCTCGATTTATTATCGCTGACCGGTGAACTGCGTTTCGACCGATCCATCGAACTGGTCCTTTTTCGCCAGGATATTTACGATACCCGACCCAGTAAAGTGCTCGATGCCCATCGCCTGGGGATCGACTACCAGGGGACTCCGGTTTCCGTGCGTGTCACCTGGCAGATTGCTAAAGCTATTCATCGGTTTACTGAGTTGGCTCCGGCCAAAATAGACCTGGGGAAGCTGGCCCTGGAGTGGGAGGTGCAAGAGCACTTCACCAATCTGGATGAATTTGTGCGCGATCGCCTGCATACCTTTACCACAGAGCACCGCGAACGGCCTGAACCCCGAGATGTTGTTCTCTACGGTTTTGGTCGTATCGGTCGGTTACTGGCCCGACGCATAATCGACCAAACCGGTCGGGGAGAACAATTGCGCCTGAAGGCTATTGTGATCCGGCCGAAAATGAAAGACCATTTGGCGGAAGCCCGCAAACGAGCAGCGTTACTACAATCTGATTCGGTCCACGGTGATTTCCACGGTACCGTGGAAGTACTGGAGGAGGGGCACGTATTGATGGTCAATGGAAATCGGGTGCAATTGATCTACGCTGGACAGCCCACCGATATCAATTACCCTGAATACGGTATCCAGGATGCTATCCTGATCGATAATACCGGTGTCTGGCGTGATAAAGAAGCACTGTCGGTACACTTGCGCCCCGGCATAGATAAGGTAATGCTTACTGCTCCTGCTAAGGGAATACCTAATGTCGTCCACGGTGTCAATCACCAATCAGTTGACTTTGAGCAGCAACATATCTTTTGCGCTGCTTCCTGCACTACTAATGCTATCGCACCTATCATCAAACTGGTAGATGAAGCCTTTGGCATCGAAAAAGGACACATCGAGACCATCCATGCCTATACCAGTGACCAAAATCTGCTGGATAACTTCCACAAGAAGCCCAGGCGCGGACGTGGAGCCGCCACAAATATGGTGTTGACCTCCACAGGAGCCGCCAAGGCAGTAGCCAAAGTTTTGCCAGGCCTGGCCGGAAAGCTGAGCGGAAATGCCGTGCGGGTCCCCACCCCGGATGTTTCCCTGGCTATCCTGAACCTGCAATTGACTGATCCTACGGATCGGGAATCCCTGAATGAACGCTTTCTTCAAGCCTCCCTGCGAGGTGACCTGGTTGAGCAGATCCACTATTCCACCAGCGAAGAATACGTTTCTACCAGTGCGGTCGGGATGACCTCCACCTCGGTATTTGACGCCCCCTCCACCATCGTGTCAGCCGATGGCAAAAGTGCTACCATCTACGCCTGGTACGATAACGAATACGGCTACGCTTGTCAGGTGGTGCGCCTGGCTAAACAGGCGGCTAAGGTGAGGCGAGCTTGTTATTATTAGGTTTGAGGTTTGAGGTTTGAGGTTTGGGGTTTCTATCCTACACCCTGTTCCATCTTCGCAAAGCTTCAGCGGGCAATGCGGGTTTCGACGGGTAGGGAAGGTTGGGGATCACTCGCACAAGGAAACAGGGCGTATCGCGTTTTGCAGTCTGAAGGACGTTCAAACTGTTTCCCGTGCAGCGTTTCCGTATACCGTTAATCTTCGTCTTCCACAATATCCAGGGGGCGGTGGATGCTTTCTTCCAGGGAGATGAAGGTCTCGGTGCGTTGGATGCCGGCAATATTCTGGATCTTATCGTGGAGCACACTGCGCAGGTGATTGGTGTCACGGCATACGATGCGGGCAAAGATGTTGTACAGTCCGGTGGTGTAATGCGCATCGACGATTTCCGGTATTTGTTCCAGTGAATCGGCAACCTGGTGGTATAGGGAACTTTTGTCGAGGTAAATGCCCAGGAAAGCGGAGATATCATAGCCGAGCTTATGGTGGTCAACGGCCAGATACGTACCGCGAACGATACCAGCTTCTTCCATCTTTTTCATGCGCACGTGGATGGTTCCGCCCGATACAAATAGCTTTTTGGCAATTTCGGTGTATGGCATTTTGGCATTGCGCATGAGCAATGCCAGGATCTGACGGTCAAGATGGTCTATATCGGCTGTTTTCCTCATTGGATAGGAATTATTAGAAACAGAAAAAAATACGGTGCAAATCTATTATTTTTTCAATAGAAGCGCTTTTTTTTGGCGAAAGCCTCAATAAATTGGGTGGAAATGCACTTAGGCTGTATTC
>JASBTH010000304.1 GCA_030148525.1 Saprospiraceae bacterium
GGGGACGCTACCGCCCATGAATGCCGCTCAGTGGCAAGAAGAGTTTGATCTGTATAAAGAGACGCCCCAGTACCAAAAGATCAACGAGGGGATGACAATGGGCGAATTCCAGTTTATCTATTTCTGGGAATACTTCCACCGCTTGTGGGCTCGCCTGATGGGTTTTGTATTTGCCATTCCGTTCTTTTTCTTTTGGGCTCGCGGTTATCTCGATCGACCGCTATTGCGACGCCTGGGGATGGTGGTACTGTTGGCAGCTGTAGTAGCTTCGTTTGGTTGGATCATGGTTGCCAGCGGACTCATCGACCGACCGTGGGTGAATGCCTATAAATTAACGATGCATTTGTCGTTGGCACTCATTCTGTTCAGTTACTTATTTTGGACAATGTTGACGGCGGTTCGACCTTATTCACAAGTTATCCACAGTACTTCGTTGAAAAAGTGGATGGGGGCAATTGGTGTTGTTCTGGCCTTACAATTGGTATTAGGCGGCATTATGTCGGGCATGAAAGCGGCTCTTTTCTACCCAACCTGGCCCGATATGCAGGGAGAATGGATCCCCGCCATCCTGTTCCGGGCAGAATCCTGGACCGTGGAAAACCTTGTGGAATACGATAAGGGGCCTTTCATGGCGGCTTTGGTCCAGCTACTGCATCGTACTACAGCTTATATATTGACAATCATTATGTTAGTATTTAGTTTCCGTGCTTTGAAGCAAGTAAATAACGTGCGCTTTCGACGGGGAATATACGCGTTGGTAACCGTGTTGATAGCCCAGGTTACCCTGGGGATCCTGACGGTAATTAATAGTGTGGGCACGATTCCGGTGGCCCTGGGCGTTTTTCACCAGGCGGTTGCCATCGTACTTTTGTCGGTCGTACTATTTCTTTGGTATCCCCTGCGTAAAAGCCAATCCTGATGAAAATGTGGAAAACCCTGTGGAAAAGTTGATTATGCTAAACTTGACCATTTTTACGTAATAAATACTGTTTTTTCTCCCTGAATGAAACGAATTTATAGTGCCTATGCCCGTCTATTGGTTAGCTGATGATTCATTGGATTTTCCCGACCCGGGGGGAGCTAACAAAGATGGTCTGGTAGCGCTGGGTGGAGACCTCTCTCCGGATCGATTGCTCAATGCCTACAATCAGGGATTATTCCCCTGGTTCAACGAAGGGGATCCCATCCTGTGGTGGTCACCCGACCCCCGATTTGTCCTTTTTCCGGGCGATTTGAAGGTATCGAAAAGTATGCGGCCCTATTTCAACCAACGGAAATTCGAGGTGAGCTACGATGCCGATTTTCGTGCCGTGATTACCGCCTGTCAGCAAATGTACCGTCCCGGCCAGGGAGGAACCTGGATTACCGATGATATGGTGGACGCCTACTGCCAATTGCATCAGTTGGGGTTTGCCCACAGTGTGGAAGTGTGGAAAGAAGGGGAGCTGGTGGGAGGATTATACGGTATTGCCCTCGGGCGTATCTTTTTCGGAGAGTCTATGTTCGCCAGGGCCAGTAATGCCTCCAAATTCGGATTCATCTCTCTCGTGCGCCGACTGGAAGAACACGGGTATACCCTGATCGATTGCCAGCAGGAGACCCGACACCTCGCCAGTCTGGGCGGACGTGGTATCCCACGTACACGGTTCCTGAATTACCTGACTAAAAATGATGTGGAGGATACAGAGCGGGGTAGTTGGAGTTGACAGGTCTGAGGTTTGAGGTTTGAGGTTTTTCTTTTTTGTGCGTCAGGGGCGATCGTAAACTGATTACATTCAAAAAGCTTCTAAAATCGCATTGAATGAGGTTTCCATCCCCCTGCAAAATTCAATCTTTGTCTGGTTTTCAATGCTGATTTTCCGTACCTTAAATTTTCCCTGGAGAAGTCGGTACCAGCCCGGATGACCATCCCAAGACCACTGAAAAAAGGATCCCAATTATGCGACGCATTGCCCTGCTGCTCCCCATCGTCATTCTATTGTGTAGCTTTCGAGCTACTGATCGCGATCCGTTTATCGCTGATTACTTCCAACCGCCAGTGGCTAATCTAATGCGCCTGTCGGGTACTTTTGGTGAATTGCGCTCCAACCACTTCCATGCCGGAGTGGATATTAAGGGCGGTATGAATGTGCCTATTTTGGCGGCAGCCGATGGCTACGTATCACGCATCAGTGTTTCGGGATCCGGTTACGGCAATGCCTTGTACATCGATCACCCCAAGGGATACACCACTCTGTATGGGCACTTAAATGCTTTTTCTCCCGAGATTGCCAAGTACGTGAAAAAAGAACAGATGGAACAGGAGTCCTTCTCGGTGAATCTTCACCTCAAGCCCGGTCAATTCCCTGTAAAACAAGGCGAACAAGTAGCCCTGATGGGAACTACCGGCAGCTCGTCGGGGCCGCATCTGCATTTTGAGATTCGGGATTCTGAGACCGAAAAGGCCCTGAACCCCCTTAAGTTTGGATTGAACTTCGACCAATCTTCCTCCCTGCGTCTGCACCAACTTA
>JASBTH010000319.1 GCA_030148525.1 Saprospiraceae bacterium
CCGTGAACCTTGGACCTTGGACCGTGGACCTTGAGCCGTGAACCATAAGCCGTGGACCGTGGGCCGTGGACCGTGGACCTTGAGCCGTGAACCGTAAGCCGTGGACCTTGGACCGTGAACCGTGGCCCGTGGACCCTCAAATCACATCGGCAGCGACACCCCCTTATCCGTAACCTGCAAGGTGCGTAACTCCTCCGTTCGGGTGTCGATATCAACACTGCTGTTTTCCAAGCGCAATACCCCACGCGGACAGACGGCAGCACAGACACCGCAGCCCACGCAGGAAGAGCGCACGATATTCTGCCCGCGCTGCGCATAATGCCGAACATCGATCCCCATCTCACAATAGGTCGAGCAATTACCGCAGGAAATACACTGCCCGCCATTGGTGGTGATCCGAAAGCGGGACTTGAAGCGTTGTACCAATCCCAGATAAGCGGCCAGCGGACAACCAAAACGGCACCACACTCTATTCCCCATCAAGGGGTAAAACCCGGTGCCGACTACCCCGGCAAAGGCCGACCCGATCAGGAAGCCGTACCATTGACGCGTAGTACCCGAATTCATAAACAAAAACTGACCATCGCCTGCCACCAGGTGGTAGGCAGATATGGCGACCAGTGCCAGCGTTACGCCCCATCCGACCTTGAGGCCCAGCCCGGAGATATCTACTTTTCCTTTTTTCCAGCGTTGCCAAACGTAGATCATGGATCCCAGCAACAAAACGATCATCAGCCCCAGAAATACCCGCTGATTAAACCAAACACCAGAAGCCGGCAGGTAGCTGTACAGTACCCCCATGGTCATGATCACTGCGAATACCAATACCCCGTGAATAATCCAACGCTCGTATTGCCAGGCCACCAGGCTCTTGTCGGACAACTGTCGGTAGGGGTCACCCAGCGTCTCCGCCAGGCCGCCGCAGCCGCATACCCACGAACAGTACCACCGCTTACCATAAAAATAGGTAATCAGGGGTACCCCGATCACGATGAGCGCTATACCCCAGCCCAGCATGAAAATACCTAATCCACCGCTCGTGATGAGGTTGTTGAGGTTGTAATCGAAAAAGAACGTATAGTTGAGTGGCCAGATGTTTTTAAAATCGTAGTACGGATAATTCAATCGCACCAGGATCTCGGGCAGCAGAAAGGCGAACCCCAATTGAAAGAATACCACGGAGCCCGTGCGAATCAGTTGGTAGCGATTGTTCATATACTTGGTGGCCATACGGATGCCCATGACCAGCATGACCAGGGTATATAAAAGACCGTACACAAACCACTGACTCGCGGGGTTACCGCTTAGCCCCTCACTCAATGGGTCGGCCATCAACATCCAGGCCGTGATATGCTGGGGTGTCCAATACAATAGTACATAAAACCCGATAAGGTACAGCCCGGTACCCAGCCCTAACCAGCCGGTAAGAGTGGGGGAAGCCGATCGGGGGTCCTTGCGGCCGGTCCGGTTTACGTAAATGACCAGGGCGATGATCAATCCGCCAATCACTGCCGTCACAAAGGGCCAGAAGTAACTTTTGCCCATATAGAAAAAACCGTAACCCAGAATTCCCAGAATGGTAGCTCCCAGCACAAAACTGCGCAGCGAAACCTTGAGCCCACGCATCATGGAGGAATGATATATACGATCGTGTTTGATGCCCGGTATCAGGTTAAAAGCCGGAAGGATGTACAATAACCCTCCGAATACTGCCAGACCAATCGTCAGCAATAATGAGCGCCAGGGATGCTCCGAAACGGGCCCGAAAGCAGCCGCCTTGGTAGTGTTCAGCACGTAGTCTTTGACCTTCCAATCACCCAGTTTGTAATTCCACTCGTCCTCAATACCCTCCGGCAGACCATTAACGTTCACCTGTTGCTCCAGGTAGTACTGCGCTTCCCTGATCACCTCCTTAAGGGCCGGTGCAAAAGCAAAACTGGAGGCGTAAACAGTGCCGTACACACCCTCTTCCTCCGCGATCTGTAAAATAGCATCCCGGTGATACTCGCTATCGACGCGCAGGGTATCGGCATTAAGACGATACCGGTCCAAACCCAGGGAAGCCGTAAAGAATAGAAGGCCGAGGCAAAAGAGACCCAATCCTATTTTTTGTAAAAGATGCATAATACGTCGTGTGTTTCGGTTGGTTTAATTGGAGGCCGACTGTGAAAGAAAACGAAGCGCGTGGCGAAGGCTTCTTTTTTTGCGTAAGCGCAGAGAAGACCCCGTCTGTTGGTTGTACTGATCGACTACATCTTGCTCGTACTGCTTATAGAATTCGGGATCGAAATTGGCAATCCCCAGGTTTTGCAGTACTTCCTCGATGGGCGTTCGTTGCGCCAGCCAACGTTCACACACCTCGTGCCGGTAGCGTATCCCCATCAGATTGAATCCAAGTATGTGCCCCTGATCACGGTGATAGACAAGCCGAATCCCCTTACGACCGTCGGCATGTTCCCAGTAAAGGGAGGCGTGCTCATCGGGCGCATTAGCCTGAACGTCTCCGTAAACTTGGTATTCTATGTCCAGGAATTTGGCCGAGTTAAACCAAATGCCGGGATCGTAGGAAGTCGGATCTCCAGTAATGGTATAAGCTACCGTCTCCCCCATCATACGACCGGTATACCAAACAGCCTCGATGGGCTTACGGCCCGGCTTGGGCTCCCGCATCTGAGCACAATCGCCAATGGCATATACATCGGGCAGATTGGTCTGGAGGTATTCATCGACCAGAATGCCTTTTTGCATCTCCAGGTCCGTATCCTGCAAAAAGGAAATATTCGGATGCACCCCGGCGGTGAGGCCTACATACCCGCAGGGTATGCGCTCACCGGCATTCGTGATTACGGCACAGGCCTGCCCCTTCCCATCGTCTTCGATCTCCTTTAGCTCAGTAGACAGCCGCAGATCAAATCCATGCTCGCGAATGTGTCGGTTTACCATATCGGACTCTTCCGGAGGCAGTACATTATTCCAGTAACTGGCCTCCCGTACCAGGAAGGTGACGGGAATGTTGCGGGAATGGAACATCTCGCCCATTTCGATACCGATCAGGCCGCCACCTACGATGACTGCGCGCTCCAACCCTTTGCTTCCCTTCTCCATTTGCTCGAGATCCTGAAGGGTATAGAGCCCGCCAACGCGCTTCAGGTCCTGGCCCGGCCAACCAAACTTATTGGGGGCTGACCCCAGGGCTAGTATCAGCTTATCGTAGGTGATTTCCTCCCCCGAGTTACTCCGCAACTTTTTCTGCTCAAAGTCGACCCCTTCAATCCAGGCTCGCTTCAGGTCAATGCGGTTCTTCTTCCAGAAAAAAGGCTCATAGGGCTGCGTATCCTCCAGGCGCATATGCCCCATATAGATGTACATGAGGGCCGTGCGGGAAAAAAAGGCATCGGATTCCCCCGAAATAACGGTAATAGCGTGGTCGCTTTGCTTGCGAATGAAACGAGCGGCGGTAATGCCACTCACACCATTACCCAAAATCACAATGTGCATATGGATCGGTTGTGGTTGGTAGGCCTTTCGGCAAAAGAATACGAACAAATTAAAGCTAACGAAAATTGAATTGCTGTCCGAATGGGGACATAACCCCTTTTCAGAAAAGTAAAAGGCTGTTTTAAGGCTTTCTGTAATATCACCCTTTAAAAACCAAGTAAATTGAGGCCATGGCTGGTTAAAGATTCATTAATCAGTTTTGTTTTCTAATTGCAATATTTACGGGGCTTACAGGCTTTTTATTTAATGTAGCGACACAAAAAAGACTCAAAAACCTCGAAAAGCCGACCTCCAGCATGTAGGAAGTCGGCTACCCTAAAACAAGAGAACCTATGACACTAAAAAACGAATTGCTCCAGTAGGGTGGGGGCCATCCATTCAGACAGCCCCCACATTGTACTTGATAGCTTTTGCATTACCCTTTGTAGCATTCGATCTACTAAACAGTGATTCCGGTAATGGTCAGCAAGTGGTCTGGTTGCCAGCTGCGCAAATCAACCCGGTAAGCCATCAATAAATTGGATGCGTCCTTATTCATTGAGGGGCCGTTACTGGCCGCAATCTGATATTCTCCACCGGCGTACATCACCAGGCGCGACAAATCGCCAATAATGGCCGTTGTATCTGAACCCGCGCCCTGGTCCTCCGGTAATTGGCTGGAAACGTACACCCGCAAATCTTCGATCTGTCGTGGCATCTGCAATGGTTGATTGTCCGT
Source organism: Saprospiraceae bacterium (assembly GCA_030148525.1). Classification (GTDB taxonomy): domain Bacteria; phylum Bacteroidota; class Bacteroidia; order Chitinophagales; family Saprospiraceae; genus DT-110. The sequence goes on from JASBTH010000319.1 coordinate 4,217, forward strand.
AGCCTGCAAATCTGCGAGCTGTTTCCAAAGGCCAGGGGAAACGATCATTGCAACGCGGCGCGGATCTACATTCTTTGCCAATAGGGCTTCGTAGGCCTTGGTAATTTCGGTGTAGTCCGTCAGGGCTCCGCCGGCATCCTGTGTCTGTACGCCGGCAATATTGGTAACACCTGTGAGGTCGTTACTCGATCCCGCGCCGGTCAACACATCATTGCCCACCTGCAGCAAAATATCTTGGCGGCTGGTGTCCATTAGGAAACTTTGTAATAC
>JASBTH010000320.1 GCA_030148525.1 Saprospiraceae bacterium
TCCTCTTCACCACTTTGGTAGTACATCTTCACGTCGGCATTATCGTTATAGTTGAAAACTACGGTGGTGGTAGCCTCCAGCAATTCCGACCATTCCTCGGTGGCGGGATCGTATACGATCAGGTAGGCATAATCCTCGCGAAAGGGGCCGTCCTGATCGGGTGCTTCCTCTTCGTAAGCATACCCCGTGGGCTCGGGCTCCGATTCGTAGGAGTCGGCCTCCTCGGTCAGATAGATGCCGTAGGTATTGAAGCAATCGTGCCGGTCGGGGCACTCGATCAGGTCGACCTTTGATACGTTGGTCGGCAAGCGGGGAAAGATTAAGCGAAAAGAAAGGGATTGACCGGCGTAATCAAAATAATGCCGTTCCGGCTGCAGGGGAATACCCTCGGCCCGCAGAATGTAGTACTTCTTATTGCGCCAGCGGTCGAGCAGGTAGGTACTTCCCGACATATTCGCCCAGCCGCCATTTTGATAGCGGTCGGACGCCGTATACCTGGCATACACTATGGTATGCTGGTCGGTGCGTTCAATCTTATCGATCTGTAGTGGCCCCGCCCGGTCGATACGGGGCGAATGAATGGTTTGGGCGTGGATGGTCATCAGCTGTCCACTCAGGAAAAACAGGACGTACAGTCCAATTCGTAAAAGCATGTTCACTGGGTTTTTGTAGCAAATTATTGTAGTCAACACCCGTCGTTTGGAGGCCTCAGTGCATAAAAATATCTACGGTGCTCCGCACGAACGAGGGGTATGGCAAGGTTAGATTATGGCTATGCAATGGAATTGCACGGTGAGAGAGAAAGGGGGGAAATCGGATCACTTATTGGTGAGGGTGGTTTTTGTCGGCAGGTGTACCCTCACCCCTGGCCCTGTGAAATGGCTTTAGCCTTTGCTACGCAAAATTTCACAGGGCAAGTCCCTCTATCTCATTCCAGCACGATGGTATATTGCGAATTCACATTGGTTCCGGGGGAGAGGGGAAGCGTTTAATTTTACAGAGAAATGGGATCACTATTGATGGAAGCATCTTCCGACTTCCCAGTTTCTGATCTCCCTGGCTGCTGAAACCCATACGGGCGTATGCCTTTAGTGAAGGAGGCCGATTTACTTCACACTTCTAAATTCGTATTTCTTACTTCTAATACCCTCACCCCTAACCCTATGAAATGGCTTTAGCCTTTGCTACGCAAAATGTCACAGGGCAAGCCCCGTTGATGTAATACGAGCGACCACGCTGTAAAACATGTATTATTGTTGAATAATAATTAGGACTGTACGAAACTTGGTCGATGGTGCTTTTTTGGTCAAAACCCACCCTCTAACTCTATCCGCTTCGCGGTTCTCTCGCTTCAAGATCCACCGGATCTTGATCGCAAGCGAATGTTCGTTCATCTTTGAAAAAGGGAGGGAGGATAATTTTCGTTTTTCGATGACAGGAATAGGAAAAAAAGCTAATAAACTTCGGAAGAACTCCCCCTTCCCTTCTTCAAAGGGAAGGGGGCCGGGGGGATGGGTTTTAAACTTTGAAGTTTCGTACAATCCTGAATAATAATCAACAATAAGCAAAAACAGCTCCTCTTCCCGCATCATCTGCGTATCCTGGAGCAGGTGGTGAACAAATTAAGCTGGCCCGCAAGCGGCCTAAACTGACCACAATCCAGGTAGCAGAACGCGCTTATATTGACCGGACGACCTTGTATTTCATAGAATCGGGCAAACCCAGTGTATCCATCGGTGCCTATTTCAAAGTCATGCGGGTGCTGGGCTTACACGAAGATTTTCTAAAACTGGCAGCGGATGATCCACTAGGGTGGAAGTTGCAGGACTTGGAGTTACTCTGATGGCTGTTTCCTCCATAGGTTTTTACTTAGGGCTTCCTTCAAGAACTGCACCTTCCACCATCCAGTAGCACGAGAATCATAAAACCCTCTGAGTTGAGGCCTGGGTACAGTTCGGCGCCATCCTGATCGAGGACCTTCACGGCCTGGGTGACCGATCCGTCGTCCATCGTTATCTCCTCGATCGCCGAGACCTTGCGTAGTAATTCAGGATGTAGCCTTCCCTAAAAACCGTAATTTTGGACAGTTCGGCTTGATAATAAATTACCTCCTCGCCACTATCGATTCAGCAATTTGTATTTGAGTTTCAAATAAGTATATCGGATATTCTAAGGCTTCATGATTGTTGGCATTGTTCCTTTCTCTCCATCAAACTGAAATACTTTTAATGCGTACGTAATTAGATATACAAAAAATAGAACCAAAATCTACCATGACAATTAGGTTATTCATTCAAAATGGCTTCAAACCACAACAGGCTAGCCTCCCCATCCTTTCGGGCTACTTCTGAAACACTGCGACTGTGGCGTATACTATTCCGCAATTCGGCAAGTTGAGAAAAGCGGTTTGATAAGGTACCCTTACTACCAAAACGATTCTCGAATTCAGGCCACTGGATTTTACCTAAAATAATGTCTTGCAACTCTCGTAGATCTGCAAACTCTAACTGTTTGGTCAAATTATTTTCGCTACTCGAATCAAATGCTGGATTCTTTTTGGCTGCCTTTTGGAGACGATCTTCTATTTTTAATTGCACATGACTCGGCAGTCGGTCGGGATCTTCGACTAAGCACTTCGAGATAAGCTCCCGGAGGCCAAGCTCAACCGATTCAATTCGGGCATCCAGTTCTCTCAGCTGAGGACTTAGGTCAAGACGAGCTTTAATCAGTAAATCCTCAATACCTTCCATTATAGTACGTTGCCGTTCATTGATGAAAGCCTCGAAATCCTCCGGGGTAAAGGGATCACGAAGCAGAATCTCCAAAGCGATGGGCGAAATAAAATGGCTTTCTAACATTTGCTGAACCGTTTCCTTTCCGTTATCAGAAATCAGTTTAGGAAGGTAAGTGTTTGGTAGTTGATCATGAATAATGGTACGGTTTGTCTCGCTTGTCAGAGGCGTACGATTGAGGATGCTATCTATTATGTTCCCCATGTGATTATCCCTTCCCCATGATTTGGGTACAATGTGATGATCATCCAGATCTCCGTGTACCGGCAGATTGCCGGTGATCCAATCGCGAGCCCCCTTGATAACGAATAGATTGAAAATTCCGTTGTAGACTGAGCTTCCCCGACGGTTTTCTTTGCGCAGATCAATATTTCGGAAACGCCCCTTGAACTCAGTAATCAATCCTGGCTCAGTGGAATCGTCGGTAAACCATGTTTTCATATCCAAGTAATCCCGGGCGATAGTCGATTCCACGGAACCAGAGTAACGGTTCAAAAACACACTCGCCCAATACCATTTTCGAAATTTACGTTGGGCATCCAGTCTACGATCCGCCGGCAAGCGACGAATCTCTGTCTGCAAGGCAGCAAAAGCAGGTAGTATGGAAACATAGGGCAGATATTGAGACGAAATCACCCCAAATTCCTGAGGATGCTGCAGGATCTTAATAGCTCGCTCCAACGCGTCCACTGACTCTTGCCAGCGGCGCTCAAAATCTGCAATATCCGGCACCAACACTTCCTTGCGCAGGGTTCCTCCTTTCTCCCGCAGCTGACGCT
>JASBTH010000323.1 GCA_030148525.1 Saprospiraceae bacterium
GTGGGATCCCCGCGACGGGGTATTCAACCCCGGCAGTGATACCGGGGAGCAATTCGGCAGTGAAGAGAACTGGTACGTCGACTTGGGAACGGGTTTTAATCTACGCTATCAAACACAAGAAGACCGCGCTCTGGTCGATCGGTTGGAGCGCCGCACTAAATTTGACGTGGGTGTAGGCATCCACCACCTGAATACCCCTAATCAGAATTTCCTGCTGGGAGCTGACATCTCACTTCCCGTGCGGGTGTCGCCCTATTTTTCCGGGACGTTCCAGATGGGGGATAATCTTGACCTGTTGACCAATGTAACCGCTCAGTTTCAGGGTAATTACGAACAATACCTGTTCGGAGTAGCCGGAAAAATTCACTTGAATCGCGATCCCGGTAAGCAATTGGCGCTGGTAGGTGGTGCGTCCATGCGCACAAATCAAGATACCGATTCCTGGTCTCCTGTTTTTGAACTACACTACAATTTACTGCGCGTAGGATTCAGCTACGACATTAATGTTTCGGACCTCAATATCGCTACTGACCGGCGCAGCGGGCCGGAATTGTCTATCCGTTGGATGATACGCAAAGTACCCGTATTGGACGCCAAAACGTGTCCGTTGATTTAATTGCAGGAGGTAGTCAGTCTATATTCCCCCCGATCCGACTGAGTACTTCGAAATCAGGTAGATTTATAGATACCATGAACAAGCTAGGATTAACTATATTCCTACTGATAGCCGTATGTACGACCGGGCTGGGGCAACGCCTCGATCAATTCCTGCGTCGAGCGGATACCAGTTATTCCGACAAAGCCTATTTTGCGGCCTACCGTTACTACGATGCCGCTCTGGCCTATGACTCTACGTTGGTTCGGGCCCATTTTTTCAAAGCCCAGTCGGCTCGCTTTATCAATGCCCTTGATAGCGCCATCCAGTCCTACGAGCAAGTCATTCGAAGGGATACCAGGGAACCACGTACCTACCCCGAGGCTTATCTTTACAAGGGAATTTCGGAATTGCAACGCGACCGGCTCGACGATGCGCAGGTGAGTCTGGAGGCTTTCCTGGCACTGCCGGATTCGGTTCGCAAGCAAAACTGGGATCGCCTTGCGGCAAAAAACCTTCAGGACCTGCAACTGAAAATGGGGCCACCGATCGGGGAGGCCACTAACCTGGGGCCCACTGTCAATTCGCCTTATTCCGATGTGGGACCGGAAATACTCGGTGACCGATTGTATTTTACTTCCCTGCGCTTCGATATCCCCGATACCAGGCGGAACGAGGATCGCCGCCTGGGCGCCAGGGTCCTTTCGACCAACAGGAATGAACGAATGGCCGAACGGATAACGGATACCTTTAATCTGCAGGGCACTAATACCGCCTTCGTCGAATTTGACCGGGGTGGAAATCGCGTTTACTATTGCGAATGCGACTTTATTCAGCAAAGCAACGACTTGCGTTGTGACCTATTTACCCGGACGCGCATTAACCCGGAGGCCGACTGGGGGCCTGCCACCAAACTACCTATCAATGCTGAAAATTACACCACAACCCAGCCCGCTATTGGCCGCGATAGCCTGGGGAACCCCGTCTTGTATTTTGCCACCGACCGACCCGGCGGAGCGGGTGAATTAGATATATGGTACGCAGCGCTGGATACGGTGACAGGGCAAGCTACCAATCCACAGCCACTTCGAAGTATCAATACCGAATTCGACGATGTAACACCCTTTTACCACGAAAGATCTCAACGACTCTTTTTCGCTACGAAAGGCCTGCCTGCCTTCGGGGATTTCGACCTCTATTACACCATTCGCCTCGATGATGAACAACGCTGGTCGGAGCCCAAACAAATGCCACCGCCTTTCAATAGCCGGTTTGCCGATTTGCACTATACCCGCGATGAGGAGAGCACGCGTTCCTACTACGCTTCAACCCGCCCCGTGCCCGAAGCACAGCTGCTGGATGAAAGTAGTGGAGCCTGTTGCCACGATATCTATGAGACGCCCATCGCGCCCATTGATCTGATCGTGCAAACCTGGGATGCCAAGGACTCCATGGCTCTCGACAGTGTTATTGTGCGGCTGTATGAGATCCATAAAGACGGTTCCGAGGAGTTCCTGGAAGAACAGTTCGGTTCGATTACCAACACTTTTTCCTTCCGGGTAGAGCGCTACAAAGAATACAAGGTCACCGGTAACCGGAAGTACTATACGGAAACGGCGGAAACTATTGATTTGCTTAAGGTGCCCGATTCGGTGACCTTGATCAAGGAAGATCTGTACCTCCGGCCACGTACCATCAACCTGACCGTACTCACATACGATCAAACAACCGGGGAGTTCCTGGATAGTTGCCGGGCCTTTTGGTACGCTGGTGAACCCGAATTAGGTTCGATGGAACTACTGGATGAACAGCTAAATGGAAAAGAGGATTCTTCCTTCTTCTTCGCCGGAGTCGAGCTTTACGAACCCTACACCCTGCGCGTGACCAGAAAAGGATATTTCCCAATATCCGATGGCTTCTATTTTGACCGCTCCGTAGTGGATCAGCAAACTTACGAGATTACGGTGGAAGTCTATCTGGAACGCCTGCAGTCCTTTAATATGTTTTTCGATAACGATTATCCGAAATTCCGTTATCCCGACGCACCACCGGACCCGGATACTACCCGGGCAGATATTGCCGGATTGGTCGATGATTATAAAGTACGGGAGATCGATTTTATTCGAATGGCCGGACGGGATACTGCCGAGATTAACAATATTCGATTGTTTTTCTCACAGTTGTTAGACGCCAATATGGTGGATCTAAGAGCATTTGCCATTCGTATTATCCCTTACCTGCAAGATGGGTACACCGTCACTATGACATTCCGCGGATACGCCAGTCCGCTTGGTAATGCGGCATATAACGAACGGTTAACCCGTCGTCGCATCGTATCCATCATCAATTTCTTACGTGATTTTGAGCATCAGGGGGTTACCCTGGGCGATTATATAGATGGTGATAGTGGCGGACAGATTCGCTGGATCAGGGACCCGAGAGGGGAGGACCAGGTTGGCCAGAGCCTGGCTGCATTTCGGGCGAGGATTAAGCAAATAGATCAGGCAACGCTGGAGAGCAGATCTTCGGAAGCCGTATTCAGTTTGAGTGCGTCCATTGAGCGACGAGTGGAGGTGACGAACATACAAATTGAAAGGACCCCATAGCCAAAGGACGAATGTCATGAGAAAACAAATTATTCAAAAATCCCATCCCATGAAACGGGTTCCCTCCATCGGTCTGTTGCTGGTGTGGATCCTGCTGCTGTCGGGAGGCCAGCTCATGGCTCAGCGTATAGCGGCAACTGACACCTGCATGAACGTTACCGATCCCGGTAAAATCGGGTTCGACCAGGTGCTCTGTGCACCCGGTAACGACCCCGATCCCCTGGTTAGCCTGCGCCCCGCCTCTGGCGGTAAAGGCGAACTGGAATATCTATGGATGTATTCCGAGACGGACCGGACATTTAACGGCGCAACCTTCAAGCCAATTCCGAATTCCAATTCCGAGACCTATGATCCGGGACCGCTATTCCGAACTACGGTCTTTGCCCGCTGCGTCAGGCGAGCCGGGTGTCCCAATTTCCTGGAACCGGAAGTGGTGGTCATTACCGTCGAAAACGAAGCCAGGGCCGATATCATCGGGCCGACCGTCGTTTGCAGCGAAGACACGATTACCTACGAACTGGAAACCAATACGCCCAATCCCGAATTGATCAAATGGACCTTCCCGACCGGTGTTAAAGTAATCGAAAATACAGGACGAACAGTGACCATTGCTTTTTCAACCTATGGCCAATACAACCTGTCGGTCATGGTGACCGAGAATGGGTGCACGGCTACCGGCACTAAGCGCATCGTTGCTACTAATAATCCTGTCTATTGCGGAATGGATCAGGACCCTGTGGTTGCCAATTTTGACTACATGGATGAATGTGGGTCGCTGGAAGTAGATTTTACGAATCTCAGTGAAGGGGCCGACCGCTACGAATGGTGGTTTGATACCAGTATTGATGGCGATTCCGTACGCTCTGTTGCCACGAATCCAAGCTTTACCTACCCCGCTCCGGGAATGTACCAGGTACAGCTCATTGCTATCTCCAACATGGGCGCTCGCGACACCATCGAAAAGGTAATTGACGTGGGTAATCAGTTCGTGGATGCCAATTTTACCTACGAATACCTGGGGTGCGGCCCGAATGGCATTGCCATCAATTTCATTGATAATTCGACCAGCTCCAGTCCGGTGATTCGCCGGGAATGGACATTGAAAGACGGGCGGTCGTCAACCGACGACAGCCCTACCTTTGTTTTTACCAGGGAAGGGGTGACCTCGGTTACACTACTGGTCGAAAATGAGGAGGGGTGCCTGGATACAGTGACCAGCATGGTTATGATCACCTTCCCGGATAGCCTGACGAGAAACATACCGGATACCCTGGTTATTTGCCCGGGGACTTCCGAAACGATAAACCTGATTCTCGATCCGCAGTACAGTTACCAATGGAGCCCGACTACGGGCATCGACGATCCCACCAGTATGCGGCCCGTCTTTTCTCCGGAGGAAACCACGCTCTACGTATTGACTGCCGGATTGATCGGCACCGGGTGTACGGTTACCGATACCATGGTGGCTTTTGTTCCTCCACCGATCAACCTGACGGTGGATATTGAAGGGCCTGTTTGTGCTCCTGATCGGGTATTGGAAGCCATTACCGACGTGGATGCAACCATCACCTGGTCTGACACTACCGGCATGGTGCTGGCTACCGGACCTTCGTACACGCCTCCCCTGGATACCAGCCTTCAGATTGTCGTAGCGGCAACCGATGAGTACGGTTGTACCGAAATGCAAACCATTGACTACGAGAGTCAGTCTATTGGAGTCACTCTTCCGGATACAGTTACCGTTTGCCCGGGCGATGATATTGACCTGATGTTGACATCCAGGGGGGAAAACCTGACCTACGAGTGGGCTCCCGCCGAGCTGATCGCCTCCCGCGGGAATACAGCAAACCCTGAGATTGTTGCCGATCCCGGTGAGTACACCCTGACGGTCACGGCCACAAATCCGGAGGGCTGCACGGCCACGGATTCAACCGTTTTGGCCATTATCGGCGAAAACCTGGATCTCCGTTTTCAGGTGGACTTTGATACCTGTTCTAATGGAGCGGTTCAGTTTATCAATCAAAGTGTGGGTGCCTTCGGGTATCAATGGGATTTCGGTGACCCAAATAATCCCGCTGCCGGTTCCAATGAAGAGAATCCAGCCTATCAATACACGGAGCCAGGCACCTATACGGTAAGCCTTACCCTCGTTTACGATGCCGAATGTGTGGATACAGTCAAGCAGGCTATTACCATTGAAACGTTTCCCGTTGAAGTAGATATTGAACGAACATTCCTGTCTTGTACGGGTGGGCAGGCGACCTTCCAGTTTACGGATTTGTCTTCCCCGGCCGATCAAATTGAGACGCGGGCCTGGGTGATTTCCGATGGGCGGGATACTATTTTTGGCGAAAGCCCCATCCTAACCTTTACTGAAAGCGGAACCTACCAGGTGGAAGCCATCCTGACTACCTTTGATGGATGCGTTTTCCGTTCGCTCGAAGCGGTGGAGGTGAACATTCCCTCCTTGGATCTGCCCGACACCTTGCTCGTATGCGGCGGTAGCGCCGTTCAACTTGGCGATCCCGGTGCTGCTGATCCGGCCTTCGAATACCGTTGGACACCGAGCACCGGATTGGATGATCCTGCGGTAGCGGCCCCTTTTGCCATGCCGGACGAAACCACGCTTTACCAGGTTACTGTCACCGGAACAGATTCGCTTGCTTGCACCCTGACCGATAGTGTCCTGGTCATTGTAGCTGATTCGCTGGATGTGTCCATTGATGGAGATACGGTGTTGTGCGGCGCACCCATCGCCCTGAGTGCTACTGCCTCGGCTCCGTCTACTTATCAGTGGTTCGATATCGAAGGACAGTTGATCAGTGGCAACCAGCAGGTGGCCGTTTTCCCCGACTCTTCAACTACCTACGTAGTGGTCGCTACCGGATTGGGTAGCACCTGTACGGCAAGGGATACCATTCGGGTAGCCAACCGGGCCGTGGATAATGAGGTAGTTCCTGCACAAGATACGCTCCTTGCCTGTCCGGGAGAATCCATCGCACTGACCGTAACTAACCAGGATTCAGCTCAGATACTGACCTATACCTGGTCGCCCGATAATTTGCTGCTTTCGCAAAACGGCACAGCCGAACCCCTTTTCCGGGTCCCCGATTTTGCTTATACCATTACGGGAGAGGTGGAAAATCAATTTGGATGTACGGAGACGATAACCAGATACGTGGAACCTGCTCTGATTACCGGTGATATACCCGATACGGTGGTGGCTTGTACCGGCCAAAATATTGAGTTGGCACCCGATGCGAATCCGGAGTATATCTATTCCTGGTCACCGCCGGAAGGACTCAGCGAGTCTACCGTCAATAACCCCATTTTTATGGGTGATACGACCACGGTGTACACCGTGGTCATTACTGAAAATATCTCCGGACTTGGATGTGAAGTCACCAAGGAGGTGGTTGTCGTCGTTGGTGATACTCTCGATGTCCGGCCGCTTACCAGCCTCCCCGATGCATTATGCGCCGGAGATACGCTCGAATTAGAGGTAGGGGTCTTCCCCACCCAGCAAAATGTTGAAATTACGTGGTTTGCCGATGAAGAGCTGACCGACTCCGTGGGGTCTGGCCCTCAATTGTCGGTTGTAGTAGAGGAAGGCTTCCAAACCTATTTCGCTTTCGCGCAAAATTCGGATGGTTGTCAGGGCATTGTGCGCTATGCTTTTGAGGGTAGCGGCCCTGCTTGCAGGCTCCCCTACGTAGACACGCTATGCCCGGGAAGTCCGACGGTCCTGTTACTGGCCTGTGATCCCGAGGCTATAGGTTCTCTGACCTATGAATGGAGTGATACTACGGATCTGGACCTCACCAATCCCGATCGTCCGATTGCCACCATATTTACACCGAGAACGTACGGACTGACTATAACGGATACCCGCACCGGCTGCACTCAGTCCGGATTCGTGGAATTGAATCTGTTTAGTGAAGGCAGGATTGATCTGGGAGCGGACACCTCCATCTGTGCCCCCGGCGACCTGACTATCACGGCTCAGACCAGTGGATTGGATCCAAATACCCTGAGTTGGTACAGCCTCGAAGAGCCGGGAACACCCCTTGGTTTCGGAGAGACGGTAACGCTGCCGATCATGGATACCTTCCAGTTGGTTGCCGAGACTAATACGAATGACGGTTGCCTGATCAGGGACACCATTGAAATCCGGGTGGGCGATTTCCTGCCCCCCCTGCGTGATTCGGTCGTGACTTGTCCGGGTGAGCCGGTAGCTCTGAATCCAGGTGGCGATACTAATCTGGAATATTCCTGGGCACCCGCCGATGACCTTGACCTTACTGATCCCAGCAATCCGGTTGCGATCCTGCAGGATGATCAGACCTTCCAGGTAACCGTGACCGATCCGGTCCGGATGTGTACGATTACCGATGAGGTGTACGTAGATGTACAGAATGAATCTACGCTGAATGCCGGTCCCGACCAGCAGGTTTGTGCACTGGATTCCATCACCTTGATGGCCGAATTCCAGTGCGTGGACGATCTGCGTTGGGAGGATCAG
>JASBTH010000328.1 GCA_030148525.1 Saprospiraceae bacterium
CGGTCTGCAGATAATACTACCACTGCTTTTTTTTATTTACTGGATTTACGGACAGGGCGGTCCGGATGATCGCACTGGTCAGCCCTGGGGCTTTTTTCACTTTCACTCCTTTCCCGAAGGGATTTTCTCTTCAACGGAGCAACCGCATTGGCGGTGGTTCGGTCGGCAGGTTTTTGACCTGGAGCGAACGGCTATCGATAATTTTGAGGGTCGGTCCTATATAGGGATAGTGGCATTCCTTGGTTTGCTAGGTATGCTGGTCGCCTGGGCGGGGCGGCGTTTCAAAGGCGGGTTGCTGTTATTACCTGCGGGCCAGTTTTTTGCTCAGAATATTTTGCTGGCCAGTGGCTTATTATTGATAGCATCTCTGGGTATTCCTTTTGTTTGGTCGGGCTGGGAATGGCTGCTGGATTACACCGGCCCCCTGAGGCAATTTCGGTCGATGGGACGTTTTGCCTGGTTGTTTTACTACGTCATTAATATATTGGTTTGGGTGTGGCTGTATCACGTTCTGAAAAACAAAAACTACCGTTGGGCGATTTGGATACCGGCAATGCTTCTGCTGTGGTTTGAAGGGATTAATCAAGCCTGGGCCAAAAACACAGACCTGGATACAATATCCCGCTTTGAGGAAGGACATCGGTTTACCGATCTGAATGGGATTGATTACGATGATTACCAGGCTCTGCTAACGGTACCCTATTACAACATTGGTTCCGATCAGTTTTGGTGGGAAGGGGAAGGGTATATTCTGCAAAACTCCCTTACATTGTCTGTTCAAACGGGTTTGCCGGTGACTAGTGCCATGCTTACCCGTACCTCGCGTAGTCAGACCCTCAAGCAGCTCCAACTGGTTACGGAACCTTATCGTTCCCCGGTAATAATTGAAGATTTTCCGGATGATCGTCCGCTGTTGATGATGGTTGACGAACGGGAATACAAAAAAGAAGAGGAGAAGTATGCCCATCTGCTCGACGGCGCACGATTGTTGTATCTGGAGGGGGAACGCCTTCGGTTGTATGAACATCCATTGACTTTGTTTAGTCGTCGTGCCAGTGAGCAAGCAAACCGGGTAACGCGTACCTTTGAACGAGACAGCACGCTGGTACCGGTAGATACGGTCCAGTGGCGTGGGTATTTAGCGGATAGTTCACTGGTCGGTTTTCGGAGGTGGTCTTTCGACCAAAATGGGAATACGGGGGTCTCTTATTTTGGATCCGGCTCCCGTCGCCACACCATGCATCCCGATTCAGTACTTTTGCAGTGGGAATCACCAGCCGGGGAGGTAGATTGGGTGTTTAGTGCCTGGTTCCTGATCGATGAGGATCGTCGTACCCGGTCTACCCTGGAGCTGATCGAACGGGCACCGGACGGAACGGTCCGGCAAAGGCAGGCTTCCCCCATACGCCAGCACATACAGGTTTTTGATGATCGTGGCTGGGGATTAGGTATCTGGACAGTGACTTCCATGGCTGCCGATAGCCGCTGGGAGGTTCGCATTCATCAGACAGGCATGTACCGGGAAACGATTCTGGTGGATGAGTGCCTGTGGATGCCGGCCGGCAGGAACTTGTACTTTCGAACAAGTTCTTATTATTGGTGGAACAATCGGTTTTATCCGACGGACTAGGTAATTATACCACTTCGTTGTGGGTATACTTGCGTAAAAAAGGATTGAAGGCTCAAACCAATTCGACGTCCGTATAAAAATGTATTTTTGCCGGAAGGGAAAAAAGCTAGTATGAGAATACTGATTCGCAAAGCGATTATCATCGATCCGCGCTCGGATCACCATCAACAGGAACGGGATGTACTGGTCGGGGGGAACCACGTTATGCGAATAGGTACGGACCTGCCAGCTGACGGTGCGGATATCATCGAATCGGAGGGCCTTCATCTGTCTCCCGGCTGGATAGATTTGGGGGTTCAGATCGGAGACCCCGGCTTTGAACATCGCGAAGACATCGAAACCGTTTCCCTGGCTGCTGCTGCCGGTGGTTTTACGGGAATAGGTGCTTATCCGAATACGGAACCGGTCATTCACGCCAAGCCGGAGGTCAACTACCTTATCAAGCAATCGAGGTTACAATTGGTCGATATATGGCCCATCGGTGCCGTTACCCGTCATTGTGCGGGCAAGGATATTACCGAAATGATCGATATGCAGCGGGTTGGCGCCATTGCCTTTTCCGACGGGGCCGCGGCCATTCAGAACAACGGGATGATGATGCGCGCCCTGCAATACGTAAAGGCGTTTGACGGTGTGGTGATCAATCAACCGCACGATGCCTCCATTGCGGCCGACGGCCAAATCCACGAAGGCAAGGTTAGTACTTCACTGGGGATGAAAGGAATCCCCAATATGGCCGAAGAGATGATGGTGCAACGGGATATCTACCTGGCCGAATACACGGATTCCAAGGTGTTCATCTCGGGGATTTCGTCTGCCCGATCGGTGGATTTGATTCGCCAGGCCAAGCGCAAGGGAGTGGCCGTGAGTTGCTCAGTACCCGTACTAAATCTGGTGTATACCGATGATGACCTGTCGACCTTTAATTCCCAATTCAAGGTGCTCCCGCCGCTGCGGGATGCCGAAGACCGGGAGGGATTGTTGGCGGGACTATTGGATGGTACTATCGACGCCATTACCTCCAATCACGTTCCCCTGGAACAAGAGCAAAAAAAGCTGGAATTCGCCTACGCCGGCTTCGGAGCCATCGGTCTGGAAACGGCCTATGCACTGGTAAATACCCATTTGGGAAAAACCCTTGACCAAACCGCGCTGGTGGATAAACTGGCCATACAACCGCGTCAATTATTTGGCCTGGTTCCAGCCCGGATTGCGGAAGGGGGCAAGGCAGAATTCACCTTGTTCCAACCCAACCGGAATTGGACCTTTCAATTGAAGGAGCGATACAGTAAATCGGCGAATTCTCCACTCGACGGACTAAGCCTGAACGGTTGGATTGTCGGTGTGATCAATAATGGCCAGTCGTTTTTTAGATAGGATCCATAGAAAAAATGAGGCCGGTTTATAGTGATTTGCGATATTCCGGTCGATTCTGATAGATTTTTGTATCTAAAAACACCATGTATGAGTACAACACTTGACAACCCTAATGCACCTGCGGAAGTACCCTACCGTCCGGTAGCGGTCCGCGGGGGACTAATCACTGCTTTAATTCTAATCGCATTCGGTTTGGTATTGCAGGTTACCGGTATCAATGATCCGGCTAACCAGAATGCCACGGCCAACATCGTGAGTACCCTGGTATCCATTGTTATTCTGACCGGAGGGATTGTTTGGGTGTTGCGCACCCACAAAGCCGATCAGAACGGGTACCTTACCTTCGGACGAGGACTGGCGGCCGGCATGATGGTTTCGGTGATCGTGGGCCTGATAACCCTGGTCTGGATGATCGTCAACTTTATGTTTATTCAACCCGAGATGATCGAAGTGATGCAGGAGACAGCTCGCGAACAGATGTACGAGCGCCAACCTAACATCACCGACGAACAGGTCGATCAGGCGATGGGCTTTATGTCCGTTATGTTCAACCCATTTGTTTTGGGAGTGATCGGCCTGGTGACGATTCTCGTTCAGGGACTGATCATTTCATTGATTGTTTCGGCAGTGGTGAAAAATAACCCGCCGGAAATGAACTAATTCGTTTTATGCTAAAAGATAACGCCATCCGCTATGGCTTTGGAACAGGAGTAGCCGTGATCGGCTACTTTCTGTTGTTTTATGTGATCTCGAAAAGCCTGATGCTGAATGCAGGTGTATTTATGGCCTCCACTATTCTCTTTGTGGTTGGCATGATCCTGGCCTGCCGCCAGGAGCGCAGTGACCGGGGAGACGATGGTTATCCCATCCGGGATAGCCTGAAAACAGCCTTTGCCGTCTACGTGGTAGCTGCCACGATGTACCATATCTGGAATTACTTCATGCTGTCGCAAATCGACCCTTCCCTCGTCGGTATGCAGCAGGAGATGATCATGGAACGCCTGGAACAGAATGCGGGACTGTTCGGGGAAGAAGCCACCGAACAGATTAAAGACTCCTATCGGGAACGCGGGATCGAGGTGACCGTATCTACTACCTTCTTTTCTATGGCCCGTAGTGTATTACTAGGCTTTGTGTTGGCTCTCCCGATAGCTTATTCATACCGCACCGTGTCCGTTAACCAAAATTAGACGGAGGATCTGTCTAAACCAGAGCCATTTGGCATTTGTTGTCCTCTTGATTTCTTAATTTCGGGCCAATCACGATAGAAGTCAAAGTTGCATGGACATATCCGTTGTCATTCCCTTACTTAATGAGGAAGAGTCACTTCCCGAACTGGAAGCCTGGATTCACCGTGTCATGAACGAACATGGGTTTTCCTATGAGATAATCATGATCGATGATGGCAGCACGGATGGCTCCTGGAAAGTGATCGAGAAGCTCAGCGCCCGAAACCCCGCTGTCCGGGGCGTAAAATTCCGCAGGAATTACGGCAAATCGGCTGCTTTGCATACGGGATTTCGCCGTACGCAGGGGGATGTGGTTATTACCATGGATGCCGACCTGCAGGACAGCCCCGAAGAGATCCCCGAATTGTACCGGATGATCATGACCGATGGGTACGACCTGGTCAGTGGCTGGAAAAAAGAGCGCTTTGATTCCTTTATCAAGAATCGCACCTCCAAATTTTTTAATGCGGTGACCCGGTGGGTCAGCAAGATCCCTCTCCACGATTTCAACTGTGGCCTCAAAGCCTATAAGGGATCCGTGGTCAGTACTATCGAAGTGTACGGGGAAATGCACCGCTACATTCCCCTGCTGGCTAAGTGGGCTGGCTTTACCAATATCGGGGAAAAGGTGGTGAAGCACCAGGCTCGGAAATACGGCACCACCAAGTTTGGTCTTGAACGTTTTGTCAACGGTTTCCTGGATCTCATGTCGATCGTTTTTGTGGGTAAATTCCGCAAACGGCCCATGCACTTTTTTGGTACGGCCGGCATCCTCATGTTTGCAGCTGGTGCCCTGGCGACCGTTTACCTGGGCGTAAACAAGGCCATTCACCTGTATCGCAATGAGGAGGCACAATTGATTGCCGAAAATCCCTTTTTCTTTTTGGCATTGACATGCCTCATCCTCGGTTCCCAGCTATTCCTGGCGGGTTTTGTGGCCGAATTGGTGGCCCGCAATGCGCCCGGACGCAATAAATACATCATTGAGGCCGATATGACTACTACCACCGAACAAGAGGCTTAAGTATGCAAAAACGTCACCAAGACCGGCAGCTCTACTTCAAGGAGCAAAGTCTGACAACCCGCAAATACGTACTTCCCTACATCCAAAAGCATAAATCCATTGGATTGGGAACCCGTGTGCTGGAGATTGGCTGCGGGGAAGGCGGCAATATTCCGCCCTTCCTCGAAGCGGGCTGTTCGGTGGTAGGTATTGATGTTTCCAAGCCGCAAGTGGAACGCGCCCGCGAATTTTTGGCCGATCATCCCCAACGCGATCAGTTATCCCTGATCGTTCAGGATATCTACGAGGTAGATCCACAGGCCCTTGGTACCTTCGACCTCATCGTCATGCGGGATGTCATTGAGCACATCCCCGACCAGGAACGCTTCATGGGTTTCCTAAAGCCTTTTCTGAAAACGGATGGACTCATTTTCTTCGGCTTCCCACCCTGGTATATGCCCTTTGGCGGTCACCAACAGGGCTGCCGCAATAAGTACTTATCCGTGTTGCCCTGGTTTCATCTGCTTCCCACCAGTGTTTACCGACGCGTACTGCGTGCCGGTGGCGAATCGGACGGCAAGATTGAGCACCTGCTGGCCAATAAACGCACCGGAATCAGTATTGAACGCTTTCAGCGCATTTTGCGAAAGCTGAATTACCAAACCATTGATCGGACCCTTTACCTGTTCAATCCCAACTACGAGGTGAAGTTCAAGCTCAAACCGGTCGTGCAACTCCCCATCCTGCGCAACGCCATTTTCATCCGGAATTTCTACACCACCTGCGCTTATTACCTGGTGGGACATCCGGATCTGCCGAAGCTGCCGGCGGGAGAGTGAGGTGGTTCTGGTACGATGTGTCTTAATCGGGATGTTCTCAGCTTCGTATGGAGGGAATGGGAGAATTGGGGAATGGGAGAATTGGGGAATTGGGGATTGGGAGAGTTGACTTCCAATCAAATCCGTTTTGTAGAGACGCGATTTATTGCGTCTACCACCGTTTTTCGACCGGGAGATTAGGGGATCAGGCGAAAGCCTTCTTGCCCTCACTATTGCCTCCTTAAACCTTTGGCAGGCAGGAATGCCCTACGCACAATGCCCTATGCTGCCCTGAGCAAGACCAAAAAATCAAGCTTTGAAAATCCAGTACTAAGCAAAACCCATCCCTCCGGTCTCAGCTGTCCCTCCGGTTACTAAAATCCCTGGAGTCTCTACCAATTACCAAATACCCAATACCCAATACCATTATTACTAGGGTTGACCGCAAATTTGTAGATTTACCGCCAATCAACCGACCGGTGCCCCCTCTGATCCAGCCGGGGAGCTGCCTCAATTTGCCAAACTATGACCATGCAAAAGATTAAGCCGCTTCTTTTTCATTTGATGAATATTGCCATTTTGTACGTGGCAACCGCCTTATTCTTCGGACCCCTGTTTCAGGGTAAAAAAATGAATGCGGGTGACTCCATCCAGTCACTGACTAATCGGAACGAGATCTATACCTACGCCGAAGAGACCGGTGAGCGGGTCTATTGGAGTAATTCCATGTTTGGAGGGATGCCGGATATGTCAGCTTATGGCATGTACAATATTTATCCGGGTAAAGTGTTTCGGGCCCTTGATCTGGGTGCTCCCAAGCCCGCTAACCTCATCTTTAAATCCATGTTATTTGGCTACCTGGCCTTTGCGCTCATGGGGGTAAATATCTGGCTGTGTCTGCTCGGAGGGCTATCCCTGGGGCTTACCACCAACTACCTGGTCATTACGGAAGCTGGTCAATACTCCAAAATAGCCTGTGCCAGTTTCACACCCCTCATTATGGCCGGAGTGGTATTGACCTTTCGGCAAAAATATTTGCTCGGTGGCACGATCTTGGCTTTTACCTCCTCCATGGCGCTTTTTACCCGTCACCCGCAGATGCTGTATTACTTGTTCCTGTCGCTCTTCATTGGAGGTATTGTCTTTTTCATTAAGGCGATTCGCGATAAGGAATTAGTGCCTTTCGGCAAAAGTGTGGGCGTGCTTGTACTCGCTGGTGGACTGGCCCTGTTATCGGGCCTGTCGAATATCATGGCCATGCGCAACTACTCGGAGGAATCCATGCGGGGTGAACCCATCCTGGAAAAACAAGCCGAAGCGGTAGAGACATCCAGCAGTAGTGAAGTGGAGGGACTCGCTTGGGATTACGCTATGCAATGGAGTAATAATACCCTCGACGCTTTCAGTATTCTGGTTCCCGGAGTTGTAGGTGGCTCTTCGGCTGAACCCATCGATAGTGATGCGGCTTCAGCCCGTTTATTCCAATCGCCTACCAATGCGCGTGCGCCATTATACTGGGGCGGGCTGCCCTTCACCAGTGGACCACAATATTTCGGGGCCATTATTATGCTTCTGTTTGTCCTGGCGATGTTCCTCTTACCGGCCCATCTGCGGTGGTGGGCCCTGGGTTCCCTGATTCTGATGATCTTTCTCTCCATGGGTAAGAATATGGAAGGCTTGAGTCGGTTTTTCTTCGATAATGTACCCTTGTACAATAAATTCCGGACCCCCCAGTCCATCCTGGTCATTACCAGCGGCATCGTGATCTTTTTTGCCATTCTCGGCGGACAGGCCATTCTGGATATTCCCGAAAAGGAACGCAAGCAGGCCCTGCGCAAACTGTATTACGCAAGCGGGGGGCTGGCCGTCGTATGCCTCTTCTTTGCACTCGTTGGCCCCTCGTTCTTTGATTTTACCTCGGCGGGTGATGCCCGCTATCAGGCCGAAGTGGTAAATCTGTTTATCCAGGATCGCAAAGACCTGATGCAATCCGATGCCTGGCGCACTTTTGGTTTCCTGGTCGTAGGCACCGCCTTTATCTGGGCCTATCTTACCGATCGGGTGAAACCCCTGCTGCTGACACTTGGATTAACGCTGTTCTCTACCCTCGATTTCTGGTTTGTGGGACGCCGTTACATCAATCCGGAAACCTTCGTAAACGCTCAGCAGTACCAGCAAAACTTTCAACCGCGTCCGGCCGATCAGCAAATTATGCAGGCCGAACCACAGGGACGCGGGTATTATCGCGTGCTGGACTTGTCGATCAATACCTTTAACTCTTCCTCCACCTCGTACTTCCACAATACAATCGGGGGTTACAGCGCCGTCAAACTGCAGCGCATCCAGGATGTGATCGATCGTCATATCAGCCAAAACAACCAACAGGTGTTGAATATGCTCAATACCAAATACATTATCGGGCAGGAAGGTCAGGTCCAGCAAAACCCCAATGCACTGGGTACTGCCTGGTTCGTGCAGTCGATCCGCCCGGTCGACTCACCTAATGAGGAAATCAGCGCCCTTAGCAACTTCAATCCGGCTCAGGAGGCCATCGTGCTAACCGATGAGTTCTCCGATTACCTCTCCGGGTTCAATGCCGGCAATGGCCAGGGAACGATCACGTTGACCGACTATAAACCGAATGAACTTACCTACCAGACCAATACCAGCCAGGAACAGCTGGCCGTGTTCAGCGAGATCTGGTACGGTCCGGATAAGGGGTGGACGGTCACCCTCGACGGGGAAGAGGTGGATCACATTCGCGCCAACTACCTGCTGCGGGCCATGAAAGTGCCGGCCGGAGAGCACACCATTCACTTCGAGTTTGATCCTTCGACGATCTACGGGGTACAGGATGTGATCTCCCGCTTGTCGTCAGGAGTCATCCTATTGCTGGGTATTGGACTGATTGGCTGGAACGGATACCAATGGTATCAACAACCCGCTCCGGAGCCTAAGCCCGAGCCCCAAAAGCAGGGCAAAAAAGCCAAGGTTGCGCGCGGGAACCGCAAAAAGAAGAAAAAGTAGAATTGGGTATCATCCTTGATCATACCTGTTCTCAGGATCAAAAAAGTGAATTGCGATGGAGCCCATGAAGAAAGTGCTGATCCTGACCTACTATTGGCCACCCGCCGGAGGGCCGGGGGTGCAACGCGTGATCAAGTTTGTCAAATACCTGCCGGATTTCGGGTACCAACCCATTGTGCTGACGGTGTCGAAAGGGGAGTACCCGGCCATCGATCACAGCCTGGAAGCGGAAGTGCCTGCAGGGGTGCGGGTAGTGCGTACGGGGACCTTTGAGTTTTTCGCCCTGTTTAAGCGTCTGACCGGACGCAAAAAGGAGGAACGCATTACCACCACCATCCTGAAGGCCGATAACCCCGGCTGGAAAGACCGTATTTTTCGCTGGATCCGCTACAACCTTTTTTATCCTGATGCACGGATTGGTTGGCGTTGGTACGCCCTGCGGGCTGCCCGTAAGATCATCCGGGAGGAGAAGCCCGTTTTGTTGTTTTGTACCTCACCGCCCCATTCTGCACAGTGGATCACCCGTTCGCTGCATCGGAAAACGGGCATTCCCTGGATAGCTGATTTTCGCGACCCCTGGACCGATGCCTACTGGTTGCGCGATCTGCCCAAATATCCCTGGGCGTACCGGCGGAATCTGGCGATGGAGCGAGCTGTTTTGGCGGAAGCCAACGCCCTGATCACTGTCAGTGAAGGCTACCAGGAATTGCTGCACAAAACAGGGCGACGGCCACAACTGATCCGCAATGGGTTCGATGCCGCTGATTTTACCCGGCGCAAGTCACCCAATCCTACGTTTCGAATCGTGTATACCGGAAGCCTGTCGCAGATACAAATGCCAACGAATTTCCTGGATGCACTGGCGGGCCTTTCCCACGAGGAGCAAAGGATGGTACAATTCGACCTGTACGGGGCGATCGATCCTCAGTTTTTTCGGGAGGCCGAAGAACGGGGGATCGCTGACCTGATCAAGGCACACGGATATATTCCGCACGACCAGGTGGTGAACGAAATGATCCAGGCTGATCTGCTGTTATTGCTGACTCCACGGACGCCCAGTGTGGGCATGACCCCCCTGAAATTGTATGAATACCTGGCTTCCGGCGCCTTCATCCTGGGGATCGGGGACACGACCAGTGATCCCGCCCGCATTTTGGCGCGTTGTGAAGGCGGACAGTACGTAAGCTACGACACGAATGTGCTACCCCTATTACGGCACAGGATCGAAGTGTGGCAGCAACATCCGGACGCGCAACCCGATATTCACCCGGGGGTCCGCCTACTCGAGCGCCGTGAGTTGACCCGGCAATTGGCCGGGGTGTTCGATCAGGTTCTGGCAAAAGAAGGAGGGCACAATGGCTAAAAAGGTCCTTTTTGTTGCCAAGAATATTCCCCTACCCGGCAAGCCCTCCAATCGGGTGGTCCTGGACATCGCCCACCGCCTGCAGGAACGCGACTACGAGGTCTCCGTCCTATTTCCGAAGGAATGGGTGCCCTGGTTTTTGCGGAAGCATCTCAAATATGCCCACCTATACGGACTCGAAGACTGGAGCGATCACGGGATTCCCGTTCATCCATTGACCTATCCGAGGCTCCCGCTTCCCGCTCATGCATTCCGCCTGTTGAGATCCCCGCGATCATTGCGTGCCTGGTGTGAAAAAGCCGGTCCTTTCCACCTTATTCACGCGCACTATCTGCTACCGGACGCCTGGATGGCCATCGAGGCAGCACGCGACACCAGGGCATCCGTGGTGGTGACCGTGCGCTCCTCAGATATTAAACTACTCCGAAAAGTCTCTAAAAGCAGCCATACCTGGCGATTAGCCCGTCGCCTGTTGGGGCAGGCAGATCGGATAACTACGCTAAACGGGCCCGTACGGGAATTCCTGCGCGAGCACTTCCAGGTTGATGGCCGTCTGATACCCCACGGCATTCCTGAAGAATTACTGAGGCCAGAACTACCCGAAAAGGACATTGATCTGATCGTAGTCGCCCAGGCGATCCCCCGCAAGCAGGTCGATTGGGTGATTCGGGCCTTTCGGTCTTTCCCAAACGGGGAAGGCCGCAAGTTGGTCATTATTGGCGACGGACCCGCTCGGCCCGAATGGGAAAACATGGCGGGAGGAGATGATCGGATACAATTCCCCGGTCGGTTACCCCATGCTGAGACTATGCAGTGGTTGCGTCGCAGCGCCATCTTTGCCTTGCCTTCATATCAGGAGACTTTCGGACTTGTCTATTTGGAGGCCGCTGCGGCCGGTTGTGCCCTGATTGGCCGGGCCGGAGAAGGGGTGGCCGGTGTTTTTCCGGAAGGGGAAGCTATCGTATTGCCCGGTTCGTACGAGTCATTCGAGCGATCGGTTCACCAACTGTTAGCGGATGCTGCCTTACGGCAAAAAATGGGAAAAGCAGCCCGGGTACGGGTAGAGTCCTTAACGTGGCCGAAGGTGTTGGATAGGTACGAAGCCCTGTACGCTGCGAAGGAAATTGATTAATTCTGCTTCAATAGTCGCCTTTTAAGATTGGTGTAGGTGGTATAGATACCGAGTCGCTTCATCAGGCGTATGATATCGGTTTTGCGGTTGGGGTTGACCCGGTGCCGCAGGAGTTCGGGCCAAGAGGCCTTAATGATCTCCCGGTAAACACTGTGATCATACATATCGCGGTATTTGGACGGTACTTGCAGGAGGGTATTGATGAGTTGTTTTTGATTGAAGGGTGGAAAAACCCTGGCCCGGCTGAGGTTGATCTGGCTTACTTCCCGGGCCACCGAGCTGCCTACGTTAAACTCCCAGTGGAAGAAGTCGAGGATGTCGTACCCCAAATCGGAAACGGGCTGGGCGTTTTCGAGCCATTCCGTCAGTGCTTCGACGACGAAGGGGTGGTCGCCATAGCCGGTCAGGATGGCTAATCGTTCGGGGTGCAGGTTCTTCTCTTCACCATAGTAACGCTTTGCGGTTTCGGAAGCAATACCGGATATGATGAGTTGATCAGCCAAATGGGTGTTGTACACGTTCGTATGCATAGCCGGGTTACGGGGATTGGGGGCATCGACTTCGGCGGCTAATAATTGCTCATCTGCCGGGTTGGCTTCTCCGGTATTTTCGAAGAACTGATGGGATATTCCGGCGGTCCTGGCTAAATCAGGTGGGATGCGCACATCTTCGTGGCGGTCGCTCATGTAGGGGTGGCGCATGGTGTAGGTTCCTGAGTAGTGGTCCAGTACCGACCGACTGACGGCCAGCAGCACCCGGCTGTCCCACCCGGCAGTAAGGGGCAGGGCAAGGGAGTAGCGGTTAGCGGCGGCCACGATCTGCCCGCGAAGCACTTTGGTCACTTCGGGCAGTACGGATTTTGGTGACCGTGATTGATGTTTTTCCATCGGAAAATAACGGTGGGTGCTTCCCGTTTTCAGGTCGAGGTAGTGGTTGGGGAGTAGCTGCCGGAGGCCTTGCCAGGGCGTACGTCCCATGACGAAGAGGCCTTTTTTGGCGAAAGCCGAGGTAAAGAAGTCAGTATCTTCCAAGGGAGGTTTTTCCTTTTGGGGCAGGGATTTAAAAAGTCCTTTAGCGGAGGAACCCAGGTGTGTCTGATTATTGCAGTGGTAGTAAAAACAGGGGCGCAGGGCTCCGCTATCGGGAACGACATAATTACCTTCGGGCGATTCCCAGATGAGCAAGTAAGTGCCACCCAGTGAAAAGGTAGCGCGAAGCAACGCACGGAGGTTTTCGCAGGATAACAGGTTGCGGGCAATGTCTTCGGTGGTGCGTGCAGGATGCCCGGGGTCGAGGATGAGCCCGTAGATATGCAAGGTGCGATCACCCTCTTTCAAGGAATAGATAGATTCACCGGGAAAGGGCGGAAGGATTACTGCAGACATGTTATGGAGGAGGTTGGTTGGTGTAAAGAACGGGATTACAATTTGAATAATTTAGATGATCGGGAGTGTTATTTTCAATCCCAAATGGAGACCCAAGGAATTGTAGTGTAGAATTATTCAAACCACTTCCTCAAACTGTTTTCTTTACTCTATCTTAGCTTTTTCCATGCAAGACTTCGGGCGGGAGACGTAAAATTTTACAGAAGAGTTGTATGTAATATAACGGAAAGAGAATCAATCTATGATCCCATTTAACAAACCACTCTTAATAGGGACAGAACAGGAATACATAGCTGAATGCTTGACTAATAATAAGTTAAGTGGTGATGGTGCTTTTACCAAAAGCGTTAATAAGGAGTTGGAAGAAATGACTGGTACTGCAAAAGCATTACTTACAACCTCTTGTACACATGCCTTAGAAATGTCTTCCTTGCTACTTGACATTGAACCAGGTGATGAAGTCATAATGTCTTCCTTTACCTTTGTGTCCACTGCAAATCCTTTTTCACTAAGAGGTGCCAAGATCATTTTTGTAGATATTCGCCCAGATACCATGAACTTGGATGAATCAAAGATAGAATCTGCGATTACGAATAAAACAAAAGCGATTGTTCCGGTCCACTATGCCGGAGTCGGTTGTGCTATGGAGGTGATTCAGGCTTTAGCTGCGCCAAAAGGCATAGCAGTTATAGAAGACGCAGCACAATGTATAGGTGCTTCCTACCAGGGAGAAAAGCTGGGGACCATAGGGGATATGGGGGCGTTTAGTTTTCACGATACAAAAAACTTGCAATGCGGTGAAGGTGGAGCGATTCTTTTAAATAACCCCAAATACATTGAGCGAGCAGAAATCATCAGGGAGAAAGGTACGAATCGTTCTAAATTCTTACGCGGGGAGATCGATAAGTATTCTTGGGTAGATAAAGGATCCAGTTATTTGCCCAGCGAATTGAATGCGGCTTTTTTATTAGCTCAATTAAAAGAGGTAGAGCTAGTCACTCAAACACGCAGAGCTTTATGGCAAAAGTACTGGGATCATCTAAAGCCCTTAGCCGACCAGGGACGTATAGAATTGCCGCATGTCCCTGATGGTTGTTATCATAATGGACATATTTTTTATATCAAGTGTTCAAACATTGATGAGCGGCAGGATTTAATTACTTACCTAAAATCTAATCAGGTTTATTCGGTATTCCACTACATTCCACTACATTCTGCTAGGGCAGGAAAAATACTAGGTGAATTCAGTGGGAATGACGTGTATACCACTAAAGAAAGTGAACGATTACTTCGACTTCCAATGTTTTTTGAATTGACAAATGACGAAGTAGAAAAAGTTTGTCAACTAATATTTGCCTTTTATGAAGGTCAGTAAATCCCGTGATGCGGAATTATGGTTAGAATTCGCACAGCAAGATGCCTACGCTACCTTTTTTCAAACTCCGATGTGGTACGATTTGGCAAAGTCATATGGGCAAATTGATGATTTTTACTGTTACAATTTTGAATTGGGAAACAGTAATTATCTGTTACCGGTCGGGGTTGACCGGCAATTATTGGGAATAAAACGCAAAAAAATTTCAAGTCCATTTGGTACCTACGGTGGAATTCTAAGTAAAGAACAAAAGATATCAGAAAAAGACCGAATTCCTTTAGAGCATTGGCTTCAGAATAGGTCTGCTACCTATTATCGAGATAATCCCTTTCATCCAATTATCCATGTGCCAGGAGAGGAAAACGATGGGGGCGATTTTACGCAAGCTGTTGATCTTTTGAGGGTTGATCCAGAAAATATAATGAAGCAGTGGTCGAGAGGGCATAGGTCATCTACCAAGAAAGCACTGAAGCTTGATTATGAAGTCGGTATTTTCGAGGACAGGAAAACCTGGAGTGAATATGTACAGCTGTATCAAGAAAGTCTGGAACGCTGGGATGATAAGGCATCCTCTGCTTATCAGTCCGACCTTTTTGAGATGCTACGAACAATGAGTCAAGTTGCTCTCTGGGGGATCAAATACGAGGGAAATCTGGCCTGTGGTGCTATTTGC
>JASBTH010000341.1 GCA_030148525.1 Saprospiraceae bacterium
ATGATTTGGAGTTAAAGCCAGCCTCGTAGAGGACTTCCAGGATGGTTTCGCCGGGATCAGCCGGCTGGAGTAAACGATTCTTTGCCCACTCGAGACGGTGGGTATTGATGTATTCCGACACATTTTGCCGGTAGGATTGATTGACTACTTCGGACAGCTGCCGGGAAGGTATTTCCAGCCTTGCAGCTAAAAGGCCGAGGGTCAATTCCGGATTCCGGTAAGGTGCTTCGGTTTGCATGATGTGCTCGAGATGATCTAGGATCGATCTGCTCTGATCTTCGTTTATTGTTCGTCGGCGTTGGATCCCCGGAGCATTATGACCAGCATCTGAGTTATGCTCACCAAATAATTGAGGCTTTACCAATCCCTTCCATACCAAAACCACTACGAAAAGAAGGGCCAGTCCCACCACCACCTCATCGATGATGGACCAGGAAGTAAAAGCAAAAAAGAATTGGTCGGAAACGAACGACAAAAAATCAACCAGCAGGACGAGGGAAAAAACACCAAGGAAAAACGCGATCCACCTGCGCTTCTCTGGCAGGTTGGAAACGCGGGCCGTAACCGGTGATACCAATAGAAGGCGGAATGACAAAAGCAGGTAGAATCCCAGACTGAGGTACAGGCCCCATCCCAACTGATGGCGCACATCCATCCCGACCCACCCCGCGAGCATGCAGCAAACAGTGGGCAACAAGTGCACTCCGTATCTGCGAGAAAGGCTAAAATCAGGTTGCAAAAGCGCCTTTACGTAGCCGTAGATCAAAGGACCGTATAGAAAAACGATCCCCAAAAAGCCCCTCCAGCGATGGTTCAACAAAAGTCCCAGGTCGAACAGCAGGTACTGCAACATTTGCAGCCCCAGAACAAGCAAAAAGATGCCCAAAAACCTATTCGCCAGCGATTGACGGGTACACAATACACTGCCAAACAGCCAGCTGAAGACAATGATGCAGAGGTGAAAAACATTTAGGATCTGAAGACTCATACCAATAGCTATGCCTGATTTATCCATTGGACGAGCCAGGGTCTCCCAGCGTTACAATTTCCCGGTGAATCAGATATAGTAACTACAATGGGCCCCGAAGGCGTGGAGTCCGGCTCCGCAACAGTTGCCAGATCGGGCTGACGGCTGACGGCTGACGGCTGACGGCTGACGGCTAAGTTTTTGTTTCACTCGGGTATTGGCAAATGAACAGTCCAAAAACTTATCTGCTTTCAGAAGCAAATCCAGTGCAGTATTGCATCGCAAGAAACAAACCGTGAGCCGTTTTCCGTTTATCGTAAGCCGTCCATCGTGAGCCGTGGATCGTAAGCCGTCATCCGTCGACCGTAAGCACCACTTTCCCCACCGTCTTTCCGGATTGGAATAGTCGTATAGCCTGATGCAGTTCGGTGAAGGGAATGGTGTGTCCGACGTGGGGCGGATCCAGATTAAGCTGGTCGATTTCCCCCAGCAGCTCGTGCATCAGATCGGCCTGATGGTAGAGCCAGATGAGGTTGAAGCCGAGCAGAGCTTTGTTTTCCTCGATGATCTTCTGAGGATCGATGCGCGGGCGGGTCAGGAATTGCCAGAAGATTTTGAGGTAGTTGGGGCGATTTCCCACCGATGCGTAGCGGGCCGATCCGTAGACCACCATTCGTCCCTGGGGAGCGAGACGATCGTAGGCGGCTTTGAATACCTTCCCGCCAATACATTCCATTACCAGATTGAGCGGACGCCCATTCAGCGCTGCGTCCAGTTGTTCTCCGAATTTGCGGGGATTGCGTACGATCACCTCTTTATAACCTTGCTTTCGCAAAAAATCGACCTTCTCGGAACGACCGACGGTGCCGATGGTATAGGCATCGTAGCGGGCCGCGATCTGACGAGCGAGTAGCCCTACACCGCCTCCACCCGAATGGATAAGGACGGTAGCTCCCTGCTGAATATTTCCCAGGTAGACCAGTGCGTAATAGGCAGTAAGCACTTGTACCAGGTAGGAAGCACCCTGCTCGTAGGTCCATTTTTGCGGAAGCGGGATCACGTAGCGATAATCGCTATTGATGGCGGTCGTATAGCCCCCGAAGCGGGTCACCCCCATCACGCGGTCACCGGGCTGGCAAGTAGTCACCTCGGAGCCCACGGCGGTTACCTCCCCCGCATATTCCAGTCCCGGCACAAAGGCCTCCTCGGGAGTAGCGCCGTACAGCCCCCATATGGCGAAGACATCGGCGAAATTTAGTCCCACCGCCCGCACTGTCACCTGCACTTCGTGGGCGGCTGGAGCCGGCAATGTTTTTTCCGTAAGGGTGAAATTGGAAAGGGCCCCGGCTTTGCCTTCGTAAGCTTGGTATTGCATGTTTTTTCTTTTTTACCAAAGTAATCGAAATCACCCAGACTTCGCCGACCAGGGAAACCGGAAATGATTTGAGACTTTCAGAGACTTTCAGAGACAGAAGAGACAGAAGAGACAGAAGGGACAGAAGAGATAGAAAACAGAAGGGACATGACCTGCAGTAGGCGCTACATACATAAAGGTCGTGCCTGGCCCATGAATCTTGGCCCATGAACCGTGGACCGTGAACCGTGGACCGTGGACCGTGAACCTTGAACCTTGAATCTTGGACCGTGGACCAAGCCTGTTAATTTCCGGTTAAAGTTGATCCTCTCCTGGCAGATGGTCATGCCAACCAACACTTCGGATAAATACTATTATCCACCAAAAACAAGGATCATGAAAACGTTTACGCACCTCCGATGGGCTATTTTGTTGGTACTATTTGGCTTACAGCAAGCCCCGGCCAACGCCCAACTCACCTACACGCCTATCTATACGAATAAGACCCCGCTTCCCATCTACCAACCGGCACCATCACTGGTCAATTGGCAGTTGAAAATGAGCACGGTTCGGGTGGCCGTACCGGCCGGCACCAGATTGAATGATTTGAGTCGAGTACAACTAACGACGACCTTCTCGGGCGGCTGGAATGGCGATAATTGGAACCTGGATCGGCTAACCATCATTGCCGTAGCGGGTGGCCAAAAGAAACAAGTGTTCACAAAACTAGGACGTCCTTTGCACCGCTTTACCAGCGATAAGAAAACATTCCTGGCGGGGATGTAAAGGGTTTCGAAATCGGAAAATCGGAGGTCGGAAATCGGAAATATAGCCTTTCCGATTTCAATTGCGTGTTTTCCCCGTTTCCTGGATGAACATACCCAAAGACCGGATACCCCCCACGGGGTCTCGCCGCATGTACTGCTCCAGTACAAATTGGTGGGGCCCCGTTTGATTGAAGTAGGCACCACTTTGAATGGGGATGCGAACAGAACACCAGTCACCCCGGCAGTCACCTTCCCACCTGCCTTTATCGGATAATTCCAGGGAAACCTGTTCGGACAGGCGTTGCCCGGCCGGAAAATTTGTGTGGATCAGCACGTAGAGGTTCTGATTGGGATACGTGGCTGAATGTTTTATATCGAGGTACAGATCGTAAATGGTGTTGGTATCGGGCACCTCAAACTCGAAGGTCAGGGAATCGGCGTAGGACCATTCATCTCCGTCCAACTCATAGGTCTGTTGATAGGCGTAGTCGGGACCACAACCGATACTGAGTAAGACCAAAGACAGGAGACAAAAGAGGCTAGACAGTTTGTTCATATGGTTCGTTAAAGACATGGCCACCTAACGGTAAAAGGGTACTATTTATTGGCAACCCTGACTCCTAAGGTACGGCAAGTATACTCGCGTAAAAAGGTTGGGTAAAGCCCAAACCTTTTTGGAAGCGGTATAGTTGCCCCAATTCTTGTTCTGGATGGGAAAAGTATCTCTTCCGGAGAAGGTTACATAGACCA
>JASBTH010000350.1 GCA_030148525.1 Saprospiraceae bacterium
AGGTCTAATTGATTGATGCCAACATCAAAAGGTTGGCCTAGTTGGTCATTAACTTGTAAAGAGATCTGAGAGAAAAACTCAGAGCCTTTTGGCAAAAGTATTGGAGTAGCTTCAAGTGTTGATTGGTCCATGTTAGGGAAAAGCCAATCTCTCAAGTAAGCAGGTTGAAGTTGACCAATTGATAACTGTGCATTGGGTGATGTCAGTAGCGCAGTAATAGGTTCTCCGACCGACCATTCTAATTTAGCTCCACCAACCTGGCCTTTTCCTGCACTGGTGCCTATCATTGATTGAGCGGCTAAATCCAATGGTAGAAAAAAACAGAAAAGGATGAAATGAAAAATAGTAAAACGCATGTAACTTAAACTTTCCAGATAAGATAGAAAGTTTTTGTCTTGATAACAGATCTATATCGGAGTTCATCTTTTCCCCAACTCCCCCTAACCCTAAAAACCCAAAGTAGACATACATCGGCACCGTTCAACCTGTCAGCCGTCAGCCGTCAATCGTCAGCCGTCAACCGTCTCACCCCCAAAAGCGCACTACGTCTTCCACGTCTTCCCGTTCCTTGATCACCCGGATCCAGCCTTGCCGTTGGCTGTAACCGATTACCTTGGGAAAGACCCGGCTGCAGTGCCGCGACCACATACTGAACGAGTTGGCGCCAATATCCGCCACGACCACCTTATCACCAGTCTCCAGGCGGGGTAACTCCGTGCCACGGGTCAGATAATCACCCGCGAAGCACAGTGGCCCTGCCAGATGTACGGGCCAGGTGTCGGCCGACTTTAGCTGACCGTCGGCTTTAAGTACGGCTAATTGGTGTTCCGGGCCGTTGGGCTGATATATTTCCCGCAGCAACAGATCCGCACCGCAGTGGATGATGGGTACATGGGGTTGGTCGGGTCCCGGTTGCAGGACGTATTCCACATCGCTGACCATCCATGCTGTATGTGCCTGGACAAAGCGCCCAAACTCGGTAATGATTCGGTAATCGGTAAAGAGTTCTGGAGCTTGCTTTCGCAAAAAGAGCAGATATTCACTAAGGTCGGGCTGGGGGCCCCCGGCATAGCGGGCAGGAAAGCCGCCACCGACATCAATAAAGGCAATGGGAGCATCGATGCCTTTTTTTGCCCGGGCTTCCCGGATGGCTTTCGCCAAATCCAAGACTTTGCGGACCGCTCCGGCGTGGGCGTCGAGTCTGCTCATCTCCGAGCCGATGTGCAAATGTAACCCTTGTATGAAGGGGTAACGAACCGCCGCTTCTACGATATCCGACCAATGAGTAATGGGAACTCCGAATTTGGATACGGCGGTGCTGACATTGTACTCGTCAGGGGATCCCGGATCAACTAGGGGGTTTATCCGCAAGCCAACCCGCAGATCGCTTTTTGCCGGAAGGCGACTCAGCTCAGCCAGGCTATTGGCATTCAGGTGCAGATCGGGAAGGTGGGTCGCACACCAATCAATTTCGCGTTGGGTCTTGACCGGAGAGTCAAAAACAATGCGCTCCGCCGGTACCTGTGCTCGCTGTGCCAGCACGGTTTCTTCCCAGGAAGCTGATTCCAGTCCAAAACCACGCTGACCGATATGGGTCAATACGGCCCGCAGCGGATTGCTCTTAATGGCCACCGCGTGCAGGGTGTTTGCCGGAAAGTGTTGTTCCAAATAGTCCAGGCGATTATCCAGGATGTCGAAGTCGTAAAAAACGACAGCCGTGTCTTCCGGATGGGTCAGGCCTTCCTGTGTTGCCCATTGATATACCTTTGGATAATCCTTCGTTTGCTGACGGATCAACTCCATGTTGCTAATTTTTGCTGAATGAGGTCCAGAATACGTACTTCATTCGCAAAGGGAGCCTTCATTTGCAGCATCATACGGATATCGTGGGCACCCAGTGCTAACCGGATGAAGGAACGGTCCCCGTAATTCACCGGCTGCCCGATGGTTACGCGATCGTAGGGCCCTTCGAAGGTGTCCGGGTAACGCTCCGAAACCAATTCATCGAAAAAGCGACGCAAATCACCATTATTGATGTAGCGGCCATCTTGCTTTATCCGGAAAGAAATGATGGAGTTGTTGGTCAGCTCCTGATTGGGCATGAGCTCGAAAAAGTCATTGCGTGCTCTGATCTCGTTGCAAACCAGGTCATTCCAATCCTGCACCAGTTTTTTGCGGTCGGGTTTGGGGATACTGTCGAAGGCCTCCATTTCCGACAGGCCACACTCCCAGCGGGCCAGCAGACCAATATTTTCCTCCCGTGGCAGCATCTCCTGTAGCTTATTAAAGCACGGTGGGACATCGTAGGCAGAGAACAGGTTGCCGTAGGGCTTCAGATCCAAGTTCACGGGACAATTCACTACCCGTTCGGTCAATTTTTTCGGCAGCAGCATGGCACCGCAAAAGGGAGGTGCCTGGTAAAACTTGGAGCCGGTCAGCATAATCATGCAATTGCGGTCGAGCAGCTTGTTGATCAATCGCTTACTGTTGCGGAACTGGCAAAGGTCGACTACCCAAAGCATGTCGTCGTCCACCAAATCGAGGACATCGATATTGTTTTCAATACCCGATTTACTGCCGATGACCAGGCTGCCAATCTTGGCAGCATCCGGATTTTCTTTGATCGTCTGGATGAGGTCTTGCTGGTGATTATTGATATTTCCCACCAGGTTTCGGGCGGGATAGTGCACCATTTCGACGTCCAGATTGGGGTCGATGAGCGAGTGCTGAGGTAGTTTTTTCCCAAACTGATTAACCTGCATGAAATACTCACCGCGCGCACCTATCTGAGTACCGGAACCCAATTCTTCCGGGCAGGTAAGCATATGGACGATCCGCTTTCCAGGGTATAATAAACTGGCAAAAAGTAAGGGGATATAAACCAGATCACTACCCGAGGGCCCCCAAAAAACATCGAAAGCATCTTGCCCTTCGTAGTTCAGGAGGGTTTTTAGCCGGGTTGTATGCTCTTCGCGGATAGCGGCGTACCCCAGTTGGGGAAGTGTGTCATTGATCAGTGTTTTTACCACTGATTCGCTAAATTCATTTAGCGGGGAAGTCGTGCAAGACCCCCGGTTAAGGAGACCTTCGTACCGGACTGGATTTAATCCGTATTTGTTGGTAAAGTCCGGGGCATTTAATTCAGTTCGTTCGTCACCTCCACTCGTAATGAGGGATTCAAGTGAGACTACACAATCATCACTGGTTGTGGATAGCATTCGTAGTAGTTGAAGTTGATTTCGGCAATACCGAAACGATTTATTTGATTAAAGTTGGGTATAGGTTATTACAGGTGTAATTAAGTTCAGTATCCGGGACCAGAACCGTCGGGTGTCGGTCGGATTCCCTACTTTTGCGATGGCTAAAATACGATTCCATGAATCAAGATGCGCCCAGGTATTCGTTAATTATTGCAACCTACAATCGCCTGGAAGAACTTCAGGAACTCTTGGGGACAGTGGAAAAGCTAGATTTTCCACGTGACCAGTTTGAGTTAATCGTTTCCGACGATGGTTCCTCGGACGGAACGGGGGACTTCCTCGCCAATCATCCCTATCCCTTTCAGCTTCGATACCTTTTTCAGGAAAACAAAGGTCCCGGTGAAGCCCGGAATCATGGGATGCGGGAGGCCAAAGGTACGTATTATCTTTTCATTGACTCGGATTGTCTGCTTCCTTCGGACTATCTGTCGATCATCGATGCACATTTGCAGCGTGAGCCACTAGACGCATTCGGTGGCCCCGATGACTGCCACCCGAGTTTTGGGCCTTTGCTGAAAGCCATCAATTATTCAATGACCTCCTTTATCGGAACGGGCGGAACGCGCGGAGCCAAAAAGTCAGTAGCAAAATTTTATCCCCGTAGCTTC
Source organism: Saprospiraceae bacterium (assembly GCA_030148525.1). Lineage (GTDB taxonomy): Bacteria > Bacteroidota > Bacteroidia > Chitinophagales > Saprospiraceae > DT-110. Next base: position 3,869 of record JASBTH010000350.1, read on the forward strand.
AACATGGGTATTCACAAAAAGGTTTTCTCCCGGATCGGTGGTATGAATAAGCTGCGCCACGGGCAGGATATGGATTTCTCAGCCCGCATCTACGAGGCGGGGTTTCGGGTAGGATTGATTCCCGACGCCGTAGTCTTCCATAAACGACGTACCAGTATCCGGCGATTTTACAAGCAGATATTCAATTGGGGAGTGGCCCGGATCAACCTCGGGCGCATGTATCCCGACCTCTTAAAGCCCATTCACCTGGCGCCGGCTATATTGGTGGCAGGGGTTGTCCTTTCTATCCTCCTGACTTTCATTTTTTCCTGGGGATGGTACCTGCTGCTCGCTGTCGGGTTCGGGGCTTTGGGAATTGCACTTCTTGCCTTCGTGCAGTCTACTGCCCGCTACCGCATGGCAGTAGTGGGCTTTTTGAGTGTGGCGACGCTTTTTATTCAGGTATTTGCTTACGGAATGGGTACCTGGAGCGGTTTATGGCAATGGGCAACCGGCAAACGGGAGGCTCGTGGTTTCACCAAAAATTATTACAAATAACGTGAGGTTGCGCCCCTCGGTAACTTAGCAAACAGATCGGCCTTCTCCGCTCGCGGGGACGAAGTGAAGGCGGGAATTTCACGACACAAATAGAAGAGATGAGTAAACGCATTCGCAAGATCATGCAGGCCAGTCTGGACGCCAAACAAGCCATGCTGGACGACGAACAGATCGCACAAACCCTTTGTGATATCATCGACCGGGCCGTAGACTGCTTCGGCAGGCAGGGTAAAATGCTATTGGCTGGTAACGGCGGTAGTGCGGCGGATGCTCAGCACATTGCCGCCGAACTCAGCGGTCGGTTCTACCGCGACCGGGCACCGCTTTTTGCAGAAGCATTACACGTAAATTCCTCCTACCTCACTGCCGTGGCCAATGACTATGGCTATGAGGAGGTTTTTGCCCGCATGATTCGCGCTGCCGGTCGCACTGGTGATATCTTTGTGGGGCTTTCCACCTCGGGGAACTCGCCCAATATACTCAGGGCTGCCGGGGCTGCCCGGGAAGCAGGCATGACGGTGGTAGGCATGACCGGTTCGGATGGGGGTAAGCTCGCCGACCACTGCGATTTCCTCCTCAATGTACCAGTCTCCGACACGCCGCGTGTACAGGAATGTCATATTCTTCTGGGGCACATCCTCTGTGAGATTATCGAATTAAAGATGTTCGGATGAACCAACCTGACCGTCGAGCTGCTTATACCACCTTATTCCTGGACCGGGATGGTGTCATCAATCGTCGTTTGCCGGGCAGGTATGTGCAGGAGTGGTCGGAGTTCCACTTTTTGCCCGGGGTGCCGGAAACCATTGCCCGTTTGTGTACGCACTTCGATAGGGTGGTAGTGGTGACCAACCAGCAGGGCATCGGCAAGGGATTGATGTCGGCAGAAGATCTCCACGCAGTGCACCATCAGATGGTGGCTGCCGTAGAAAAAGCTGGTGGCCGTATTGATGGCATTTATTTTTGCCCCGACCTGGCATCCAGTCAGGATAACTGTCGAAAACCGGCACCGGCCATGGGGCTTTGGGCCCGGCGGGATTTTCCGGAAATAGACTTTGAGCGATCTGTCATGGTCGGTGATTCCCTGTCGGATATGGTCTTCGGCAAAGAACTGGGGATGTTGACGGTCTTGATTACTTCAAAGGAAGAGGAAGCAAAGGATCTGGCTGCCGCCAAAAGGGTGATTGATGTGGCGTTCCCGGGTTTGGAGGCTTTTGGTAATTGGTGGAGCGAATCATTCTGATGGCATCGGGGATGCCATCCCCGATGCCATCTCAAATGCCACTCGCCGACAAAACCATCACTTATCAGGCCTTCCGGGAACTTTTCCATTGTATGCCTCGACTCTACGACCTGGTCGTAAATGAACCTTACGCGAGATTGGGAGCCAAACTGTTTACTAGGTAACTTGGATTTCCTATGCCCCGAAGTGGTAACCTATGGCCATCCCTTCTGTCCCTTCCTTCTCTCCTGTCCCTTCCAATCTCTTCGGTCACTTTCTTCCCTTCTGTCCCTTCCGTTCTCCACGCCCGACGCTCCACGCCCGACGCAGACAAGCACAATGCGAAAAACAAGAGCATTGAAAACCCAGAACCAAGTGCAAGCACCCCTTCTGTCTCTGCTTTCTCTGCGGTCACTGCGGTCACTGCAGTCCCTACAGTACCACCTCCGTGGCCCCGTATCCATACCTGGGGTGATACTCGTTTCGGAATTCCCGGATGTCATGCCGCCGCCGCAGGCGCGCCTGGATAGTTTGACGCAACTTACCCTTCCCGAGGCCGTGAATAATAAACACCCGCTCGATCCCCAGTCGAATGGCTTGATCCAGGTAGCGCTCGAAATGTGCCATCTGCTCCTGCAAGATTTCTTTTGGAGTCAGTTCAGCGGCGTTCTCGACCAGCTTTTCAATGTGAAGATCCAGTTCCGGCTCAAAGTGGGCAAACTCTTCCACCTCGTGCAAACGATAGGGACGTACGTTCTTTCTCACCCGTCTGGGGCGGATATTTTCTTTGGTGTAGGTCCGCAAGTTGTTGCTATCCTTCTCACTGGTCTCTTCACGTTCGGTAGCCAGATTAGGGAATACTAAGTATAAGTGGACCGGTCGGCCTAATATCGGAGCCTCCGCTACGCTTTTGAAGAAAGCTTTGGGTTTCAGACGGACCTCTTTGTGGTGGCGTGGTCCGGTACCATCAGTTAGCATGGGGCGGATATCAAGCTGTATACGAATACCTTCATTTAGTTCATCAAAGGGAAAGGAGTCGACCGAAATGCCGGAATAGGGATCGAGGTGCAGGTGTTTTTTGGCGACTTTTCGCCCATGAACGGTTCGCTGGTAATCGGCCAGGATGGGGTAGGGGGTATCGTTCAAAAGGAGGCAGTCGAATTTTTCGGCGGACGCATCAGCTCTCAGAGTGGGATCAAAAGCCAGTGAAACCCCGGTATCGGTAAAAGCTCCTCCTTGGATCGGAGCGGAGGGTGGGGTGGGAGGCGATGGTGCTTTTTTCTCCTGTTGCTGGGTAATGTGTATCAGGTCTTCGGTAAAAGCGGGAATGTCCATGTCATCGTGGTCAAGATGCACCCTTACCATGTTGTTTTCGAGCATGGCAATGACCGTTCCGGTTTCACCGGAATGACGAAATTGAACCTTGGTACCAATGCTGACCAGCATGAGTAAATTATTTGCTTTCGTAAAAGTAACACAAGGAGTACGCGAAGGGTCAGAAAATCACGGTATTTTTGTCAGGGTATGAAAGAACCTTCCGCGAAACAATCCCGTCGATGGCGAATAGCCCAGTTTTTTGAAATACGGTGGTGGCAGTTTTACTTGTCACGCCAACCGGTGGAAAAATATTTGACAGAAAAAAGCGCCTACTGGCGACGAGTGCGTGACCAGTTCAAGGTAATGCCCCAACCTGCAGCGCCCATACTGGATGCCGGATGTGGCCCTTCCGGCATGTTTATGGTCTGGGCGGACCACCCCGTAACTGCCCTGGACCCGCTACTGGATCGCTATGACCAATTACCTCACTTTTCCCGGGACTGGTATCCCCATGTCTCTTTTTTTGCGGAAGCAATCGAAACCTGGGAAACCACTGAATCCTTTCCCTGGGTTTTTTGTTTAAATGTTATTAACCACGTGTCGGATCTGGAGCTTGCTCTTGCCCGACTATCGGAGGTAACCGAGGCGGGCGGCTATTTATTGCTGACGGTGGATGTGCACAAACACCGCATGCTGAAAAAAGTGTTCCGTGCGCTGCCCGGTGACATTCTTCATCCGCACCAGCACGACCGAATAGATTACGAAAGGCACTTGCGGCAGGCGGGTTTTTCCATCGAGCAAAGCCTTTGTCTGAAGCAAGGACGCATATTTGATTACTATGGTTTTTTAGCAACGAAAAAATATATATGAGTCGAACAAATTTCGATAGTGGTGCCCAATGGGAGCACAAAGTGGGCTATTCCCGTGCCGTGCGTATGGGGCATATTATCGAGGTAGCAGGCACTACCGCCGTGAATGAGCAGGGCGAATTGGTGGGCCGGGGAGATGCCTATGCCCAGGCCATGTTTATTCTGGAAAAGATCGAGCAAACCCTGAAGGGATTGGATGCCGGAATGGAAAACGTCATTCGTACTCGCATGTATGTGACCGACATTTCCCAGTGGGAAGCTATTGGTAAAGCCCACGGCCATTTCTTTAGCAACATTCGTCCGGCAACATCCATGGTCGAGGTAAGCCGATTGATCAATCCGGATATGCTGGTGGAGATCGAGGCGACAGCCGTCCTTTGAAAACGGTCCACAAGCAAAGGTACACGGTCCACGGAAGACGGCCCACGAATCACGGCCTAAGGTAAACGGTTTGCTTCTTGCGATTCATTACTGCATCGGATTTGCCCGCAAAAGCAGACAAGTTTTTGGACTGTTCATTTGCCAATACCCGAGTGAAACAAAAACTTAGCCGTCAGCCGTCAGCCGTCAGCCGTCAGCCGTCAGCCGTCAGCCGTCAGCCGTCAGCCGT
>JASBTH010000351.1 GCA_030148525.1 Saprospiraceae bacterium
CTCAGCACCGGGCTCATTACTATCAGGAGATTATGAAATGGTTTAACGAGTACGTCAAGCCAAAGCCTTAATACCCATTGCTGGGGGGAGGCGCGTGGGGTGGTGCGCCACTGGTGGCATCCAGGGGTTCAACGACCAATAATCGTCCTTCGACAATCTCTACAACGCGGACCGGGGAGCCGACGGGTAAATCGTGGCCGTTGCTAACTGCATCAATCTGGTAGGGAGCCGATCGTAAATTCAGGTGCACCTTTCCGGTACCGCCGCGTCCTGAAGGAATGAAGGCGAGTACTTCACCGGTACTTTTCAGGGCCTCATTCAGTTCAAATGTATCGTGTAGGATCTCGCGGTTCTTTTTGCTCAGTACCGAAAGTGCTCTGGGCAGTAGGGCGGTGAATAGGCCGGCGGGTATGCCGATGAGAAATACAGAGGGTAACTCGGAAATCCAGAGGTGAGCCAGGATACTGGTCCAGCCAAAAAAGACAAAGAACAGCAGTACGGTGCGGGCATCCGCGTGGCGTGATCTGTTAGGGCGTTTATCATTGTCCAGGTCGAGCCCCAAAAAACTCATTACCTCCAGTATGATCAAAAGGAGAGTAGCCACAATGGCAACACTCCACAGCATCTTTTCGATGACGTTAAGTTGATCAATTTGGCTTATGAGCAGATAAAAGGTCATACACTTGGGATATTTCCAGACTAAGGTATACTTAATCAAAATTAAAAGTACTAAAGCCGGCCTCCACTCTGAAAATGGTTCGACTAAATATGGCCAATTATCGCTTAACGGCAACCTGGTTCCGAGCTGTCCTTGGATTAAACTTGACAATTGGGAGGGATTCATATTTGATAGACCGTATAAAATTGTCGTACCTTTGAGGCGACTTTAGAAGGCATTCACTACACGGGATTTTGAGGTTGATTGACGCCCGCAATCGGGTGCACTTGCCGTGCTTTCGTGAAAAAACGATCTTTTTTCGCTCAACATATTTTACAGATCCAGCATCCATGGTAGAAGTAAAGCTCTTTTCCGGAAAATCATCAGAATACCTGGCCAAGACGATCGCCGATTATTACGGTGATGATTTGGGTAAAATCCAGATTCATCGGTTCAGTGACGGCGAAATGCAGCCGGTTATCAACGAATCAGTGCGCGGGGCTTATGTGTTCTTTATCCAGTCTACATTCCCTCCTTCTGAAAATCTGATGGAATTGTTATTGATGGTGGATGCTGCCAAAAGGGCTTCTGCCGGATATATCACGGCGGTGATCCCTTATTTTGGGTATGCCCGCCAGGACCGTAAAGATAAGCCCCGGGTTCCCATCTCTGCTAAATTAATCGCTAACCTGCTGCAGGCAGCCGGTGCTGATCGGGTAATGACTATGGACTTCCACGCCGACCAGATACAGGGGTTTTTTGACATTCCGGTGGATCACCTTAAAAGTGAAGCCATTTACATTCCCTATCTGCAGGAACAGGACCTGTCGAACGTTACATTCGCTTCCCCCGATGTCGGGGGGGTGAAGCGGGCACGGGTTTACGCCAAGCACTTCGGAAGGGATTTGGTCATCTGTGATAAATACCGCAAGCGTGCCAATGAGGTAGCTGGGATGACGGTGATCGGTAATGTGGAAGGTGCTGATGTGATACTGGTTGACGACCTGGTAGATACGGCCGGAACCCTCTGCCGGGCAGCAGATATTATTCTCAAGAAGGGCGCCAAGAGCGTTCGTGCTCTGTGTACCCACCCGGTTTTATCCGGTAAGGCCTACGATAATATCAATCAATCCAAATTGGATGAGCTAATCGTTTGTGATACCATCCCATTGCGTGGTAAATCAGACCGAATAAAGGTTTTATCGACCTCGAAATTGTTCGCCCGGGCGATCCGTAATACCCACGAACACCGCTCTATTTCTGCCCTCTTTGTCGAAGGGTAAATGCAAAGCTGGATTTTTTTCCGGAACATGGCCGTCAGGGTGGGCATGTTTGTGATAAATTACTTATCTTTGCGCGTCCAAAAAGGGATCTAATTTGATCCTTGTCACTAATGAGCATAAAGCATTCGCTATGGAAATAGTTGCCATAAATGGAAAAGAGCGTAAGGACATGGGCAAGAAAGGTGCCCGTCAGGTGCGCGAGCAAGGCCAAATTCCCGCTGTTCTTTACGGTGGGAAAGAGGTAACCCACTTCAGTGTGGATCCCAATGATGTCAAAAGCTTGATTTACACGCCAGACTTCAAATTGGCGGAAATCACTGTTGATGGAACGTCACACAAAGCCATCCTGAAAGATTATCAGATGCATCCCGTAACCGATGCTGTTACGCATATCGACTTTTTGCGTTTGATCGATGGTGTACCGGTAAAGGTAGATGTCCCCGTGAAATTCAAGGGTACTTCTCCGGGTGTGAAAAACGGTGGCAAACTGCAGAAGAACGTGCGTCGTATTCGCATTAAAACCACCCCCGAGCATTTGGTCGGTGAATTGATGGTCGATATCTCAAGCCTGAAAATGGGTGACTCAATTCGTGTCCGCGATATTGATGCTTCCGAGGGTATTGAGATCATGACATCACCCGGTGTTCCGGTAGGTACGGTGGTTGTACCACGTGCCATGCGTTCTGCGGCTACGGCTGCTGCCAAAACGGTTGGTGCTGTTCCTGGTGAAGAGCCCGCTGCGGAAGAAGCAACCGAAGAATAACCGGGTAGTATACCAAAGCGAATAACGGCAATAGAAAGAGGCGCAGGGACGAGGTTCCTGGGCCTTTTTCTGCTTCGGACCGTTCGATTTTGTATTATGGGTATTCACGTATCTACTTTTCGCTAACCTCCAAAACCTATTCTATGGCCTCTGCACTTCGAGTTAGTCTTATTCAGGCGCATCTCGTCTGGGAAGATGCGCAGGCAAACCGAACCCACTTCGACGAGCTCCTGGCTCCGCTCAAAGGGAAAACCGACCTCATAGTATTGCCCGAGATGTTCACCACGGGGTTCAGCATGAATGCCAAACCACTGGCGGAACAACCGGGAGGTCCTACGCAGCAGTGGATGCAGTTGCATGCCGACCGGTCGGGAGCTGCCGTTACGGGCAGCTATATTTGTGGCGAAAACGGGAAGTACTTCAACCGTCTTTTGTTTGTGGAACCAGGTGGCAAAGTACATACGTACGATAAACGACATCTCTTCACCCTGGCCGGTGAACACAAGTCTTATCATCCCGGACTGACATCCCTGACCGTAACCTGGAAGGGCTGGCGGATACGCCCCCTGATCTGCTACGATTTGCGGTTCCCGGTATGGAGTCGGAATACCGATGATTACGACTTGCTATTTTACGTAGCAAATTGGCCCGACAAGCGTCGTCAGGCATGGATGGCCCTGCTGGCCGCCCGCGCTATCGAGAACCAGTCCTACTGCCTGGGAATCAATCGGGTGGGTACCGATGAAATGGGGCATTATTATTCGGGCGATTCGTCCATGTACGATTATAGCGGACGGCTTTTGACGCAACTTACCGATCAGGAAGCCGTAGTAACCCTGAGGTTAGATCATGCCGATCAGCAAGCCTTTCGGCAAAAGCTCAATTTCCTGGCGGATCGTGACCATTTCCTAATTCAACCGTCTAATTAACGGTTGACAAACCACAGGTTTGTATTTTACACTGGTAATGTTGATACTATGAAAATGCGTATTACCCCCGTACGATTACTTCTGCTGGGGCTGGGTATGATCGCCCTGAGTCAGTGTTCGATCCCCCGCCCAACTTCTGAAACCGGATCGGACAGGCCCTATTCTCGTCCCAGTAATAGCGAGATGAGATTGCGCCAGGATATTGTGGCTTACGCCAAAAAGTTTGAAGGAACCAAATACAAATACGCGGGTAAGATACCCAAGACGGGTTTCGACTGCTCGGGCTTTACCTCTTACGTGATGGACCGTTACGATATCGATTTGTCGGCAAGCTCTTCGCTACAGGAAAATCAAGGACGCAAAATCGATCCCGGCAGTGTCAAGACCGGTGACCTCATCTTTTATCGCCGCAGTCCCGGCGGACGGGTTTTTCACGTTTCCCTGGTGGTCGATAACGATCGGGAGGGAATAAAAGTGATCCACGCTACCTCCCGCGGGGTTGTTATCGATAATATTTCCACCTCCAGCTACTGGAAACCGAAGATTTCTACCGCCCGGGATGTAATTTCAGGTTGATTATTGGTATTTTTACTTGCCGTGACACGGCCTACTCACCTCAGCCTTAGCCAAAATTGCACGTTTGAACAATTTGTTCTTCGGTTCATTCCATGGTATCCTGACATTCTGAAGGGAGCAGAGAATGGAGGGCCTTGTTTACGTTTGGAAAACACGAAATTCAGATATGGTAAATATTATACTCTTCGGCCCTCCGGGCTCAGGTAAGGGCACTCAAGCCAAGAAATTAGTTGAGAAATACAACCTACTTCATATCTCCACGGGAGATCTGTTTCGCTACGAAATGGGAAACAACACCCCGCTGGGTAAGGAAGCCAAAAGCTATATTGATAAGGGCGAACTCGTTCCGGATAGTGTGACCGTCGGTATGCTTCGCAATAAGGTGGAGGCTAATCCCGACGTAGCTGGTTATATATTCGATGGTTTTCCCCGCACTATTCCCCAATCCGAAGCGCTGGACGAATTGCTGGCAGAAAAGGACCAGGAGGTCCACCGCCTGTTGATGCTTGATGTTCCTGATGACGAGATCGTGCAGCGAATCCTCGAACGGGGTAAGACTTCCGGTCGCAAGGATGATCTTAATGAAACCATCATTCGCAACCGCATCGAAGTGTACAAAAACGAAACAACCCCGGTCTACGACTTTTACCAGGAACAAGGTAAGTCAGTTACCATAAACGGGGTTGGCTCCATTGAAGAGATCTTCGACCGTCTTTGCCAGGAAATCGGACAGTTGGCTCAGACCTGATCGATAGATACACTAATTCCTTTACAGGCTGGTTAGATAGACGTACCTTTGCTGATTCAGCAAAAAACAATACCGGTATGGCCGAGCAAAATTTTGTGGATTACGTCAAGATCAATTGCCGTTCGGGCAAAGGCGGGGCGGGGTCTGCACACCTGCGCCGTGAAAAGTACAATCCTAAAGGTGGACCCGACGGCGGCGATGGTGGCCGCGGTGGCCATATCATCCTGCGCGGTAACCGGAACGTATGGACTTTGCTTACCCTGAAATACCGTAAGCACGTCAAGGCCGGACACGGCGAACCGGGGCGCAGCAATAACCGCTTCGGAGCGAACGGGGAAGACGTGATCCTCGATGTGCCACTGGGAACGGTTGCCAAAGACGCCGAAACGGAAAAAGTGGAGTTCGAGATCACCGAACACGGGGAGGAAAAGGTCCTGCTCGCCGGCGGCCGTGGTGGATTGGGCAACTCTAACTTCAAATCATCCACGAATCAAACGCCCCGCTACGCTCAGCCCGGCGAACCCGGTCAGGAATCCTGGAAAATACTGGAATTAAAGGTACTGGCCGATGTGGGCCTGGTCGGCTTTCCCAACGCCGGTAAATCGACCCTGCTGTCGGTCGTTTCTGCCGCCAAACCCAAAGTGGCTAACTACGAGTTTACCACCCTGGTTCCCAACCTGGGCGTGGTGAATTACCGCGACGGACGCTCCTTCGTTATGGCGGATATCCCCGGGATCATCGAGAATGCCCACCAGGGAAAAGGATTGGGACTACGCTTCCTGCGCCACATCGAGCGCAACGCTACCTTGCTCTTCATGGTACCGGCCGATGCCGATAGCATCAAAGAGCAATACCAGATACTGCTCAGGGAGTTGCTCCTCTACAACCCCGAATTACTGGACAAACCCCGCATCCTGGCCATCACCAAATCCGACCTGCTCGACGAGGAACTCAAACAAATGCTCCGACCCGATATTCCCGACGAGCTGCCCCATCTGTTCATCTCCTCCGTCGCCCAACAGGGCCTCACCGAATTGAAAGATATGCTCTGGGAAACCATTAATGCCCACCGTAAGGCCCAGGCCGAAAAGGAAGAACACCGCGCCTGGCGACAGGGGTGGTATGAGGAGGAGGAGTAACAGGTATGAGGTTTGGGGTTTGAGGTAAGGTTCACGGCTCACGGTCTACAGTCCACGGTTCACAGGCTCGGACCACACTTCACGTAATTGGCGGTTGAGCGGATATCAGCCCACAGCTTCAGCTGTGGTGATTATGCGGAATTCTTCCAACATCACCTACCACTTTAGTGGTCCACGCTCCACGGCTCACGCTCCACGATTCACGGTCTACGGCTTACGGTTCATAGGCTCGAGCCACGCTTCACGTGATTGGGGGGGTGAGCGGATATCAGCTCACAGCTTCAGCTGTGGGAAGTGGGAAGTGAGAATGAATGAGGAAAACCACCTCTCCCCCCACCACTTTAGTGGTAACCGAATTACCTCTAGCGGCCACCCTCCACGGGCATGAAGCACGCATAATGTTTAAGTAGAATACTCTCTGAGCGAAAGCGAATGACTAATTCTATTTAAACATTAATAACTAAAAATTAAAAATTTTGCTCCCCGGCCCCTGAAGCCTGTAATTGCCGAAGTAATGGGGGTAAGCGCTGGCCTGTTACCTACCGCTAAAGCGGATCGGCTGAAGGTTATCGATTTAGCTAAACCTTTCCCGAAACCCGGCCAGTCCCTGCAATCCGCCCGTGTGGACCATCACCACCGAACTGCCACGGGGGAAGTATCCGCGTTCCATATCCGCCAGGACACCGAATACGAGCTTGCCGGTATAGATGGGATCGAGCAGGATGCCGGTGCTGCGGCGGAAGCGATCCATATGTTCGAGCAAGTTTTCCGACCATTTGGCGTAGCCACCGAAGTGGTAATCGGTGACCAGGTGCCAGGGAACGGTCGACTCGGGTAACCAACGCTGAATCTCCTGGCGAAGGAAGTCTCCTTTGAGAGCGGGATATACGTGCACCTGGGTAGGCGGTTCCGAGCCCAGTATGAGTCCGGCTGCCGTACCTCCCGTGCCGGCTGAGACACAGAGGTGATCGGGTGCAAAACCCAGTTGATCATGAATCTCTTCCGATAACTCCCGGCAGCCCCGGATGGCCGCCGCATTGGTGCCGCCATCGGGCAGGATATAGGCCGTATCGCCGTCGGGAAATGATTGGGCCAGGGCGACAGGGTCCTTTTGCCGAAAGGCAGACCGGGAAATATACTCCAGTCGCATGCCCGATTTTTTGGCGAAAGCCAGGGTAGGATTAAGTGGCTCGTGGGCTTCACCCCGAATAATGCCGGTGGTACGGAATTTGAAGAGGGAACCCGCAGCGGCCACGGCGGCAATGTGGTTGGAATAGGCCCCGCCGAAGGTGAGCAGGTGATTCTTCTGCTTTTCTCGGGCTTCCTCCAGATTATAGCGAAGCTTGCGCCATTTATTACCACAAAAGGCGGGGAAGACGGCGTCTTTGGGTAAAAGCAATTGATCGTCCCGCTTGATCCATAGGTTTACCCCGGCCGCATCGGCCGAAGGGTGGCGAAGTGGCTGGAGCGGGCTAACCTGATTGAGTCGCGGGAAGTAGGACAAACCTTTGTATTTTTAGCGTGTTTTCGGAGTACTTTGAAGATACAAACTATTCAATGGAGCGGAATCAACGGTATTTCCTGGAATGTAGTTACCACGGGGGCGACTATTTTGGCTGGCAAAAGCAACCCCGGCAGATTTCCGTTCAGGAAACTATAGAAGATGCTTTTACCACCATCCTCGGCCGGCAGATCGAAATTACGGGTTGTGGACGCACCGACACAGGCGTGCACGCCCGGGGGTACGTAGCTCACTTCAATTACGATGGCGATTTTCCGCCCAATTTCTTGCGACGCTTTAATAAATTTTTGCCCAAAGATATTGCCGTGCACCATCTGTATCCGGTGCACTGGGATGCCCATGCTCGCTTCGATGCCTACCACCGGGCGTATGAATACCACCTCATTTTTGCTAAAGATCCTTTTAAACAGGGACTGGCCACTTATTACTCCTACGCCAACAAGCCGGATTTGCAGCGAATGCAGGAAGCTGCTGCCCTACTGCTCCAGTATGAGGAATTCTTTCCTTTTTGCAAAAGCAATCACCAGGCAAAATCCCTGATCTGTGATCTGAAGCGAAGCGAATGGGTACAGGGTGATCACTCCGACCATTGGGTGTACCATATTGCCTCCAACCGCTTCCTGCGGGGTATGGTACGCCTCATAGTAGGCATGTGCATCAACGTGGGTACCGGCAAGGTTACCCCCGACGAGGTGCGGGAAGCCCTTGAGCAACAGAAAAGGCTAAAGAAAAGCACCAGTGCGCCTCCTGAGGGACTCTACCTGACGGATATCCGGTATCCGTACCGGGAGAAACAGGGCGAATACGAGAGTCCTAAAGAAGCCTTTACTCCCAATCCCAAGCTGGACGAGGACTCAAAATAACCCCAGTACCCGCTTATCCCGCTTTATCTGGTAGTAGGCATTGGGCTGAGCTCCGAAATCGCGGGCAAAGGGCGCCTCCGCTTCGGTGTTGAAGTCCAGCAAAAGCGGGCGGTTTTCGTTGCTGCGCAAGGCCAGGTCGGTCATCAATTCCAACGCACCGTGCTCTCGGCCGTAGGGTGAAGCCACCGGCAGCAGACTGAGCATTTTGCTGTGGCTGAAGATGTAGAAATTAACGGCACACAGGTCTCCATCCTTTTTCTTGATGGCCGTGGCAAATCCCTGGCCGCGGTGCAGCACATTATACATGACCCGCTGGACAGCGTGGAAGGTGCGTTCCACCTCCCGCGTTTGTTGGGTATGTTCTTTGAAGAAGGCGGCAATGGCCTCCGGCTTAATATTGGTGACAGGTAGTAATCCAGCGTCTGAGGCACGCTCGAGTCGTGCCTGCAAGCTATCGGAATATCGCCTGGAAAGCACTTCGTAGGGCTCGTTGAGCATCAGCTGAAAGTTGGTGCGCTCCGATACCTCAAAATCCATGTCCTCAGGGGGGCGGTTGCGCTCGTTCAGCGTGATATCAATATAGCGATATTCCTCGGGGATGGCTTCCAAAAAAGCGCGAATGCGTGCTTCGGAAAGAGCACGTACACTATAAATGCCCAGTTCTCGCATTAGCAGTGGTTGGTGTAGCTCTTTTCCGATCAGTCGACCGGGACGGTAGACCAGCGGGAAAACCGATTGATAATTATCTTCAACCAGCGCTTCCCAATCTTTGGCAATAAAGTCGAGGTACCACATATACCCGAAAACATTACCGTTGGGGGCGTAGTGTACACATCCGTCGAAGCGTGGTTTTTCAATCTCGTCGCGGGAAAGTCGGCGTATCTCCATTTACTTGATTTGATATTCCAACCGGATTCCGGCGTAAAAGTTTCTCGGTAGTCCGGGATAGTAAAAACGCGGCTGGCTTCCGCCAAAACCCTGAGCGTTGACCTGTACCATGGAGGCGTAGTCTTCGTCAAAAATATTTTGAATGCCCAGGTAGGGGTGGATTTGCCAGTGCGGTCCGAAGCCTTTCTGCCAGCCGATCCGCAGATCGGTGACCTGATAGGCTTCGTTGTATATACGGTTGTCATCCACGATCGGAAACGCGTCGGTATAACGCCAGCGACCGTGGATGTAGAGATCCCAACCCGGTGTCCACTGGGCTTCGACCCCGACCTGATGGGGTGGCTGGCCGGTAAGGGCATTGCCGCTGTAGTCGTTCTCCCCGTCGAGGAAGGTATCAAAATAGTAATCGCTGTAGGCATACGATACCCTGGCGTAGGTGCCGGTTACATCAGGTAGCCGGTAGGTCAGTCGGGCTTCCAGGCCCTGGTGAATACTGCTGCCGGCATTGATGCCGATGAACTGGTCGAGGGCCGTACGGCGGGCTACCAAGAGGTCGGTGATCCACATGCGGTAGAGTGAGACCTCGTAGCTAAACCGCCCGAACAAAAAACTGCCCCGGCTACCGGTTTCCAGGTTGAGTCCCCGCTCGGGTTGGATATCCGGATTACGACTGCCGTCGGGTTGCAGGGTTTCCTCCAGGGTAGGGGCCGCAAAACCGTGACTAACCGTAGCGTACCAGTTCATCCGCGGTGCGAAGGTGTAGGAAATACTCAGGCGGGGCGACCAGATAGGGCGGAAGGCATAATCACCACTCTGATCGTCCTGATCTTGTGGGAATTGATCGGTCAGGGTGTATTGGGTTTCATTCAGGTTTATGCCGGCGGTTACCTGCCAATCGGGATCGGGTTGCCAGTGCATCTCGGCAAAGAGGTTGTAATAGCGCCGGTTTTCCAGTTGGTCGCTGAGGAGTTCACCGAGTGCTCCTTCGGCCAGGGTGGCATTGGTGGTCCAGTCGTAGCGTTCGTCGTAGTATTCGATACCGGTGGTAATGCGGGGAGTGAAACTTTCGGAGCCCGGTGTCCAGTCGAGAGTGGTGCGAAAGCCCAGGGCCCGGTTGTTTTCCCGCAGGATATTGAAGGGGCGGACCTCGTAGTTATTGCGGCTGGTGGCAAACAGGCTGATGCCCGAGCGCAGGGATTGGTCCGCTTTTGGCGAAAGCCACTGCCGCCGGTGCGAAAAGCCGACGAGCAGGCGATCGTAATCTTCTCCCCCCGACACACCTGCCCAATTAGCCGCGGCCATTTCCGGATTGTTGCGAAAATCGGTTTCGTTTAACGATGAGGAAATCCCCGCTTCCACCTGATTGTAGTTGAGAAAGAGGGTGGCTCCCTGGCGGTCGTCGGGTGCCGACCAGCGCGCGAGGGCGGTCAGGGCGTTGCGGTCGTAGGTGTTGTTCGCGCGGTAGCCATCGCTGTGGGTACGTGTACCATTGAGCGTCAGTTGAAAGGGGCTGTCACTACCGGCCACATCGGCCTGCAGAACGGTGCGGGATAAGCCGAAGCTGCCGCTCGATTGGGAGGCCGAATAGCTGGCGGGGCGCTCCGAAGAGGTGGTTTGGTACTGGATCAGGCCGCCCAAACCAGCCCCATAGCTGCTGGCGGTGGGCCCCTTGCGAATGATGATCTGATCGACCAGGCTGAGATCAATATCTTCCAGCACCGTTTCACCCACGCCATTGGTCAGGGGAATATCGTCGAGGTAGGCGCGGATCTTAGCCGTGCCGAAGGGGATGCGGTTACCGATACCGCGGATGGTGATGCGGTTAGTGTTCAGGGCTCCACTTTGCATAAATAAACCGGGGATCTGATTGAGTACCGGTGCCGGATTTAGTTGGTCGGTGCGGTTGATCTGTTGCCGGGAAATACGCTGGACCGAGGCGGCCGTCCGCAGAGATACATCGGGTGGATCGGCCTGAATAATGACCGTGGACAGGGTGGTGTTGGGATCGAGCCGCACCGTCAGAAAATCCTGATCCGGGATAGGGGCAATGGTCACCCGCTCGTAGCCGGTGTAGGAGACGACGAGACTGTCGCCCGCCGCCGTGAGGTTAAATTGTCCACGGCCGTCGGTGGTGGTACCGGTTCCCGATCGGATATCCTGGACGGTGGCGCCGACCACTGGCTCATTGCTTGTCAGCGTGACCACCTGTCCGCGAACAAGTTGTTGGGCTGCCAGAAAAAAAGGGGCGAGGGAAAACCCTAAAAGGAGCACATACTGTTTAAAGAAGACGATTGTTTTTCGCATACTATTAACTCAAACACCATGAAAGAATACACGTTCAAAACTAATATCAATTGCGGAAGTTGCATTCGCTCCGTAACCGGATTTATTGAAGACGTGCCGGGGCTCAAAGAATGGACCGTAGATACGGAGAATCCCGAAAAGATCCTTACGGTAAAAGGAGACAATCTGAATGAGCAGGCTATTGTCGAAGCGGTTGAGGATGCCGGCTTCGATATTGAGCCGTTGGTACGGTGACGGGACCATGGCGCGAAATGCCCTGTTCGATTACGGTGAGCTAGTCTACGAGGCGCTTTGCGACAAAACTGGTCAGATCACTGAGCGCAAGGGTGATGTTCCGGAGAAGTACCGTTCCTAAAAGACTGCCCAAAATAGTGTAGGCCCTGTCTGACAAAGTCAGACAGGGCCTACACTATTTTGGGCGAGGTCAGAGGAGCTCCACCTCAAACCCCAAACCTCAAACCTCAAACCTCAAACCTGATTAGTCGTTCATCCGTACCGGTTCGTATTCCTTGAACAACGGTACTGAAACACCCTCGACCTTCTCCTGATACTCCTTGAAGTCGTTCATGAAAAAGTCGTTAATGGCATCCAGGGCTTCGGATACATAATCCCGGGCAACCTCCATGGTGCGTTGAGCAGCCTGATTAGGGGCGCCCATGGAGGAACCAATGTATCCACGGGCATTGTACATTTTCCCCATGACGTTGTCACTGGTACGTTGAATCCCCTTCAGACCTTCGGGCTGCATATATAGCTCTTCCAACTGGGCGAGGCTATCGAGCATGGCTTTACCCATCTTTTTGATGTCGGCCTGTACCGTATCCGGAGCCATCTCCATGGCTTTATTGATCCGGTCGATGGTCTTGCGGGCATCCTTGAGTCGATTGAAGCCTTCCGTAGCCTTTTCGGCCAGGTCTTCCCATTCGCGATAGGCAGCATCAAGGGCGCGCATTTGGGCCATGGACATATCGATCCGAGGGTCCATGTTAACCGCTACTTCGGTCGAGTCCTTCACGTCACCCATGGCGATCACAACCTTATAGGTACCCGGCAAAACGCTGGGACCCGATGGCGGATCGGCATCCGGACGACGGTCGCGACGGGATGGTGTTTCTACTCCATTGCGGTTCATGGGCCAGTAAACGCGGTTCATACCGGTATCCAGTTCGGTACTGTAGGTGCGGATGGTATCACCGGCTGCATTGAATACGTGGACCTTTGCTTTGCCTTTGCTCTTTTTCTTTTTACCATCTTCATCCATGCCCGGAGGCTTCCGCCAAACGGTCATCATGGCTCCGCCGCGCCGGTTCTGTCCCCGGAACATACCATCGGCGGCGAAGCGGACCCCGGTGAATGACTTGTATTCAGCCAGGTAGGCATCGGGCGTTTCAAAAACAGCCAGGTCCTTATCCAGAACCTCACCATTGGTTGCCGCGATTTTGCGCAGCGGACGAATGTCGTCCATGATCCAGGCCGCACGACCGAAGGTGCCAATGATCAGGTCGTGTTCACGCGGGTGGATGGCCAGGTCAGCCGTCGATACACTGGGGAAATGTGTCCATTTCGTCCAGTTTTTTCCGTAATCAACACTGACGTACAAACCAAAATCGGTACCCAGGAAAAGCAAGTTGGGTTCCTCGAGGTCCTGGATCAGGGAGAGGGCGTGGCCATTAGCCTGTTCCTCGTCGACAATTTTGGTCCAGCTTTGACCGTAGTCGTCGGTGTGATAGGCCATGGGGCGGTAGTCATTACGGCGATAATCGTTTACGACTACAAAGGCTTCACCATCGTTGATAGATGATAAATGGATAAACGGTATCCAGGCACCTTCATTAAAATCGGGCAGGCGATCCGACAGGTTGGTCCAGGTCTCGCCGCCATCGCGTGTGAGTTGCAGGTTTCCGTCGTCAGTACCTACCCAGATGGTATTTTTATCGTCGTGATCAGGAGCAATAGCCAGGATAGTAGTGTGGTTTTCAGCCTGTGTATCATCGATGGTCAGTCCACCACTCAGGTGCTGTTTCTGTTTGCTGGTATCATTGGTGGTGAGGTCCGGAGAGATCACTTCCCAGCTATCTCCGCAATCCGTGCTGTAATGCACATATTGGCTTCCGTAGTAGACCCCACAATCATTAAAAGGATCCAGTGCGATGGCAGCATTCCAATTGAAACGCAGCTCGACATCAGCATCCGGGTGGGTGGGTTTGATGCGCTTGGTCTGACCGGTTTCGGTATCGACCAGCCCGACGTTACCACCCTGAGACATGGCGTACACGTACCGGTTGTCGTCGGGTTTGAATTGTACGTCAAAGCCGTCACCGAAATACACTTCTTGCCAGCGGGCATTGGTAATACCTCCGGCCTGCCAGACCTGGCTGGGGCCAACCCAGGATCCATTGTCCTGCATACCACCTGCTACGTTGTATGGTATGTCCATATCGTAACTGATGTGGTAGAACTGGGCCAGGGGCAGGTTGGGAATAAAGCGCCAGCTTTCCCCCCGATCGCGCGAGATGTTCAGGCCTCCGTCATTACCTTCGATCAGATAATTGGGATCATCGGGATGCACCCAAAACGCGTGATGGTCGGGGTGAACACCTGAATAGGGGAGCAGTGTACGCCAGTTTCGACCGCCATCTTCCGATATGGTGACCAGCGAATGCAGGCTGTAAATGCGGTTTTCGTTAACGGGGTCGACAAAGATATCAGAGTAATAGAACGGGCGATTGCCGTAATTTCCATTAGCCTTCACCTTAGACCAGTTGCGTCCGCCGTCAGTAGATTTATAGAAACCATTCTCTTTGGCTTCGACCAAAGCGTATACAATATTGGGGGAGGAAGGTGCCATGGCCAGTCCGATACGTCCCAGTTCGCCTTTCGGCAAACCATCTGTGTCGGTTCGCTCCTGCCAGGTTTCACCCCCGTCGAGGGTTACAAAAAGACCGGAACCGGGGCCTCCCGAGTTAAAGGTCCAGGGCTTACGACCCATTTCCCACATGGCCACCAGTATCTTATTCGGGTTGGTGGGATCCATGATCATATCGGCCACACCGGTCTCTTCGTTGGCGTACAGGATTTTGTTCCAGGTCTTACCGCCGTCGGTGGTTTTGTACACGCCCCGTTCTTCATTTGGTCCCCATACCGAACCCAGTGCGCCGGCGTAGACTGTCTGAGGGTCGTCGGGGTGGATGAGGATACGGTGGATGGTCTTGGTGGCTTTAAGGCCCATACAAGTCCACGTCTCTCCGCCGTCCAGGCTTTTGTAGATGCCTTCACCACTATTCATGGAGTTGCGGGGGTTCCCTTCACCGGTACCAACCCAGATCACATCCGGGTTTTTCTGGCTGACCGCCAGGGCACCAATGCTCTGGACCGGCTGGTCGTCAAAGATAGGCTTCCAGCTAATGCCACCGTTCATAGATTTCCAGGCACCACCGGAAGCGGTACCTACGTAAATGATGTCGGAATCGGTCAGGTCCACATCAATGGCCGTAACCCGGCCACTCATGCCTGCGGGGCCAATATTTCGAATGGTAAGGTCTTCCATCAGGTCGACCGGAATATCTGATTGTCCGATCAGTGGGAAGAAACTCCATAGCAGCAAACTACAGAGTATGGATACACGTGTGCTCATACATTTTTGTTTTGTGAGGGTTAAAAATAGCCAAGCCATTCTGAATTAAAAAGTCGTCGTCCGGGTTTAGCAAGTCATCTCGGGGCAGGAACTATCCTGTATCCGTAAAGATATGGCTGTGATGCTTGCGCAAAAAAGGGATGGAAAGGTGAAAAAATGCCAAAACTCAACCGATTTCTGAAAACCACCAACACGGCACACCATTCTCAGCTACTTTTGTACGGTATACTAAAACCTGTCCTCCCGCCAATCACAGCGTTCACATGTTACTGTCCAACTACAATCCAGAGGCATCCTCTCGGAGGAAGGAATCAATACAGATATCTGCCAGGAAATGTCTTGCCTTGCAGGCCATTACCAACCCGGGAGCTTACTTACCTGATTTATTCGGATGGTCGCCAGCTTATACACACTCGTTTAAGGTCGTTTTTTTTCAAGAATAATTGTGGATGGAAACGGTTTATCATCTTTTACAAAAAAGACCGTTGTCGGCTCAATTTATGCAGAACTCATCGAACCCTAATGACAGCATCATTGAGGATGTCTCTTTGCGCTACGAATTGGCTCTTTCGTTGGGCCAAACCCTTAATACCGAAGAGAATGTCCGCAATTTTTTGAATGTGCTCTGGTCGCGCAAACCATTGACCTTTGCTTCCGTATGGCTTCGGGAAGAAAAGAGCTTTCAATTGCATTACGCCAAGCCTCATTTTTTGGTAAAGCAGACTGAGGTTTCCGACCAGCATCCGCTTTGGAAGCGACTCCTGGCCGCACCTAATGGATATTTATCAATAGGCTTAGAAATGGCCGGAGAATTGAATATCCACAAATTGGAGGGTGCCGGTAATGTAATATGTTACCGACTTAAGGATATAGGTTTCGTTTGCTTGTACGACCGTACGCAAGATAACTCTTGTGCTGCGTCGGAGATGGATCAGTTGTTCGAAGTCATGGACAAGTTCGCAAATACTCTGGCAGGATGCCGGGCACATCAGCGTTTACAACGTATTCAACACCAGATCAAGGAAAGTGAGCACCGTTTCCGACAGGTTATAAACTCATCCCGGGATGCGGTGGTCATTACGGATTCCGGGGGGCTGGTACAAGAATGGAATCAGGAAGCGGAGGAATTATTTGGCTATCCCAGGTCTTTCGTGATCGGGAAATCAATTACCTGGTTACTACTACCGAAAAAGCAGCATAAACGGTTTTCGAAAGCACCAGGAAAACTGCTTTCCTATATGGAACGTGCCGCAAACCAGCATCGCCGGTATGTTATGGAAGGTCAGCACCAGAATGGATCTCATTTCCCGATAGAGGTTAGTATATCGTCGTTTGAAACAAATCACAACGCTTTATTTAGCTTGTTTTTGCGGGATATAACGGAGCGGCAGGAATCGGAGTCATCATTGCTGCACGCTATTCAGGAGGCCGAAAATGCCCGTATGGCTGAACAGCAGTTTCTGGCTAATATGAGTCACGAAATTCGCACTCCAATGAATTCGGTAATCGGTATGACTCACTTACTCGCCAAGACTGATCTCAATGAGGAGCAAAAAGACCTTTTAGGTACACTGAGATTCTCGTCCGACAGCCTCCTGGAGGTACTCAACAATATCCTGGATTTGTCCAAGATCGAGGCTGGTGAATTAGAACCAGAAGAAAAGCCCTTTAATCTGAATGCATTGCTGCAATCCCAGTATAAAAGCACTAAGCTGAAATGCCACAACAGCGGTGTGGACGTTCATTTAGTGATTGATCCGCAAATCAGAGATTATCTGAAAGGTGACCGGACTCTGCTTAATCAAGTCCTTACCAATCTATTGAGCAATGCCGTGAAATTCACACGCGAGGGGAGTATTACCCTGCGGGCTGATTGTGTGGAAAGAACAAAACGAAATCACACGATACAATTTAGTGTAACCGACACCGGCCCTGGGATACCGCAGGAAAAACAAGAACTGATCTTTAAGGATTTTGAGCAGATTGACGATGTCGAGAAGGGAAAAAATGTTGGTACCGGACTGGGATTAGCCATTGTAAAGCGCCTGCTGAGTCTGATAGGTGGTTTGATCACGCTGGAAAGCGAACCCGGAAAGGGTAGCACGTTTTATTTTACCCTGACCTTTCCCACTTTTCATACTGACTTCTTATTAACTGGTGAGCCAACTGCGCAACCGAAAAAGATGGATTCCGTATCTCTAAAAGGATTACGGGCCCTGGTGGCTGAGGATAATCCGTTAAATCAAAAGTTGATTGCCAGGATATTGTCGGGGTGGGGGGTGCAGTTCCACCTTGCTGAAAACGGTAAGCAGGCCCTGCACTTAGCCCATCAGCACCGCTATGATTTCGTGCTGATGGACCTGCACATGCCCGAAATGAATGGGGTTGACGCCACCGCCGCCATTCGGAATAGCACGGGTAATCCCAACCACAATATTCCTATTATTGCACTTACTGCCGCTGCCATGCTGGATGAAAAGCGGGCAGCTATGAAAGCGGGAATGAGCGACTTTATGACCAAACCATTCTCGCCGGCCCTATTGAAACACATGCTTAGGAAAAGGATCTCCGCGGGTCCTGCTTCCGATGAAAAGATAGAACCTATGGATGCAAATCCTTCTGAGAAAATTGATTTATCCTACCTCGTCGAGTTGAGCGGCGGTGACAAAGTATTTATCGGAGAAATGCTACAGACTTTTCTTGGCGAAACGTCCGAAATACTGGATAATCTGAAAGAAGTGGAAAATGGTGACGATCACGAACGAACCTACCAAATAGCTCACAAGCTAAAGTCGTCCCTGAAAATGATCGGCATGGAACGGGCTGCTGAACTTTGCCTGCAAATCGAAGAAAAAGCCCGCGCTGAAAAAGCCGACGAGATTCAGCGATCCAATATTAAAGAGCTGATGGCCTGTGTCGAGCAGACTATTCCCGCCCTGGAAGAGGAGTTGGCATCATTGGATTAGACAATCGGGCCGACAGGGTCCAGGGTCCACGGTCCACGATGCACGGTTTACGGCATACGAGCCTCGACGCTCTACGCCCGACGCACTACGCAGACAAGAGCAAGGCTCAAATCAAAAGCATTGGAAACGCAAGGATCAGCAAGGCCCACGGTCCCGGCCCGAATGAACATGGCCTAAATCTCAACTTCAGCCTTCACCATGTACAGCTACGATTTGGGCCTCAGCCTAAAACTATGTACTTTTACAGCCTGTTATTAAGTAACTATGCGTAACCGCTGGCTTCATATTTCTCTGGCTTATCTACTGATCCTCAGCCAAACCGGGCTGTTGATCAACACCCACCTTTGCCAGGGTGAACGCAAGCAATCCTCCGTTTTTACGCAAGCGCCTACTTGTCACAGTAAGTCAGCAAAAGCAGAAATGCCCGCCTCTTGTCCCATGCATGCGCAAATGATGGATGAGAAGTCCTGCTGCGACGATGAGTCTTCCTATCATAAATCCGATATCGATCAGTGGGTAACTGCTACGGTCATGCCGGGTACACCAGCAGCTGTGGTCTTGCCAAACCCCTGGACACCGCGCTTGATAATATCATCTCTGCAAGGCGTTTTTCCGCCTGTGTATGAATCACCACCCAAAATTTTTTCAGACCTGGGAATCCTCTTTCAGGTCTTTCGGTTGTAGCCACATCTGTATCTGATTGGTTCGCGCCAGGCGAATCAATGTACTTGCTATGCCTCTTCCTCAGGAAGCGGGCCATTGCTTTACGGGTGTTCCGGCGAAAACTTACCGACCAAATGTAAAAAGTCGGTATCTACGGACTCGAAGATGCTTTACATCCTCGCCGTCTGTACAGATTCTGGAATACCTTCAGACAGGTGTTCTTATGATCAAGCAAATCATCCATTTTTTTCTGGCGAATAAGCTGGTGGCTTTCTTGCTGCTTTTGCTGTTCGCAGGTTGGGGGCTGACCACAGCGCCCATTCAAATTATGCCTTCCTGGTGGCCACAGGATCCGGTAGCCGTTGATGCTATTCCCAACCTCGGAGAAAATCAGCAAATTGTTTTTACCCGGTGGCCGGGACGCTCTCCCCAAGACGTAGAAGACCAGGTGACCTACCCGCTGACCAGTGCCCTTCTGGGCGTTCCGGGGGTGAAATCTGTACGGTCCAACTCTATGTTTGGTTTTTCCAGCATCTACCTCATCTTCGAAGAGGACGTGGAGTTTTACTGGAGTCGTTCGCGAATCCTGGAGAAACTAAATGCCCTCCCTCCGGGAACCTTACCGGAGGAAGTTCAACCCAGCCTGGGTCCCGATGCTACGGCGCTCGGGCAGATATATTGGTATACACTGGAAGGACGCGATCCGGATGGTCATCCTACCGGAGGGTGGGATCCCCAGGAGTTGCGATCCGTTCAGGATTTCTACGTCAAATATGGTCTGGCAACTGCCGCAGGTGTCTCGGAGGTAGCATCCGTGGGAGGCTACGTACGCGAATACCAGATCGATGTGAATCCCGATGCCATGAAGCGTTTTGGCGTAAGCCTGCCTCAGGTCATGCAGGCGGTACGCAATGCTAACCTGGATGTCGGTGCCCAAACTATGGAGATAAACCTGGCCGAATACTTTGTACGGGGACTCGGTTACATCGAAGACCTGGAAGATATCGAGCAAACGGTAGTCACCACCCGGAATAACGTTCCGATTACTATCGGCGATCTGGCCTTCGTTAACGAGGGTCCCGCTACGCGACGCGGGGCGCTCGATAAGTCCGGCGCAGAGGCAGTCGGTGGTGTGGTCGTGGCCCGCTACGGGGCCAATCCAATGGCTGTGATCGATAACGTTAAAGACAAAATCGAGGAGATTAGTCCGGGCCTTCCGGCAAAGACACTGGAAGACGGAACACGGTCGCAAGTTACAATCGTACCCTTTTACGACCGGACCGACTTGATCAATGAGACCATTGGTACCCTTGACGAAGCCCTGCGCCTGGAGATCCTGATCACGGTCATTGTGGTCATTCTGATGCTGATGAATCTGCGCTCCTCCTTACTGGTCTCGGGCTTGTTACCCGCAGCGGTATTGATGTGCTTTATTGCTATGCGGTATTTCGGGGTCGATGCTAACATCGTTGCCTTGTCCGGGATTGCGATTGCCATTGGCACCATGGTCGATATGGGCATTGTACTGACCGAGAGTATTGTATTAAGGTTGGAGGATCCTCCCGAAGGGGAGAGTCTTTTCCAATCGGTACTCTCGGCCAGTAGTGAGGTAGCATCTGCCGTAGTTACGGCGGTAGCTACGACCATTATCAGTTTTCTACCGGTATTTACCATGGAAGCTGCGGAGGGAAAGTTGTTCCGGCCTTTGGCTTTTACCAAAACCTTTGCTCTGCTGGCCACCATTATCCTGGCCATTACCATTCTGCCACCTCTGGCCCAACTGCTGTTTTCGGTAGCCCGGGGTGCTAAATGGCGCCGCTACCTGACCAATGGGTTGCTTATGGGAGCGGGGTTTGTGTTGCTTGGATTTGGATTACAGATTGCTGGCGGGCTTTTTGCACTGGTTGGTCTGGCCGGAGTGGGGACGCTATTTTTAGAGGGCCGTTGGTCCCCAAGCCGGATGCTGTGGTTCAACCGCGTGAAGAATGGCGTATTTGCCGCCATTGTAACGTTTTTGTTGGCCCGGCTTTGGATGCCGCTGGGAGTAGCGGAATCGGTGGTGGTCAATGCCCTTTTCGTAGGGGCGCTTATTGCGGTTTTGCTACTGTTTTTCCAGGGTATGATCCGCTTCTATGAGCCTATACTTAGGTGGTGCCTGCGCTTCAAGTGGGCTTTTCTGATCCTGCCGGTGGTACTGATTGTTTTCGGCCTCCGGGTATGGCGCAATACGGGGGAAGAATTTATGCCCAGCCTCGATGAGGGGGCCTTTTTGCTCATGCCTACCTCCATGCCTCATTCGGGGATGCAGGAGAATATGAAGAACTTACGCCTGCTCGATATGGCCGTGACCTCCATCCCCGAGGTAGAGCAAGTGGTTGGCAAACTGGGCCGGGCCGAAACAGCTCTCGATCCCGCACCTATTTCCATGTACGAGAATGTCATTCTCTATAAATCAGAATATAAGACCGACGAGCGGGGCCGACGCCTTCGCTTTAAGGTGAATGAATACGGCAACTTCATGCGGGACGAAGCCGGCGAATTAATGCCCGATAAAGATGGTCGTTATTTCCGGCAGTGGCGTGATCACATTCAAACGCCCGATGATATTTGGGATGAGATCGTCAAGGTAACCCGTTTGCCGGGAGTGACCTCGGCGCCGAAATTGCAGCCTATCGAAACCCGCCTCGTCATGCTGCAAACAGGTATGCGTGCCCCGATGGGTATCAAGGTCAGAGGGCGGGACCTTGCCGAGATCGAGGCCTTCGGGCTGGCACTGGAGCCCTTGCTCAAGGATGTGGAAGGCGTAAAAGATCCGGCCGTTTTTGCCGAACGGATCATCGGTAAGCCCTATCTGGAATTCGATATCGATCGCGGGGCTATTGCCCGACACGGACTCACTATTGTCGATGTGCAACAGCATATCCAGGCGGCCATAGGTGGTATGACTATGACCCAAACGGTCGAAGGTCGGGAGCGGTATGCGGTTCGCGTGCGGTATCCCAGGGAGTTGCGTAATGATCCGGCTGTCGCCAAAAATATCTTGCTGCCCAGCAGTAGCGGCGGGCAAATCCCGCTGGGTGAGTTAGTTGATATTACCTATTCCCAAGGCCCGCAATCGATCAAAAGCGAGGATGGGTTCCTCGTGGGCTATGTGCTGTTCGATAAAGAAGATGGCTACGCCGAAGTGGAGGTCGTCGAAGCTGCTAAACGGTATTTGCAGGAACAGATCGAGGCGGGTGTCCTGGAGGTTCCTGCCGGTATCAACTACGATTTTGCGGGGAACTACGAGCAACAACAGCGCGCCAGCAAACGACTCGCGATCGTGATGCCCATTGCCCTTATGCTCATTTTCCTGATCCTGTACTTTCAGTTCCGGTCGGTCGCCATTTCGCTCATGGTGTTTTCGGGGGTCTTTGTGGCCTTTGCCGGCGGGTTTATTCTGATCGGCTGGTACAGTTGGGAGGGATTTCTGGATGTGACGTTATTGGGCACCAATTTGCGCGACTTATTTCAGGTGCAACCCATTAACCTCAGCGTAGCCGTTTGGGTAGGATTTTTGGCGCTGTTTGGCATTGCGACCGATGATGGGGTCTTGGTGGCCACCTTCCTCAAGGATAGTTTCCAGGCCAATGAGCCCCAATCGATCCCCGAGATTCGCGATGCGGTGGTGGAGGGTGGTCTGCGACGGGTACGGCCGGCTATGATGACGACGGCCACCACCATTTTGGCTCTGTTGCCTATCCTGACCTCTACGGGGCGCGGTGCCGATATTATGGTACCCATGGCTATCCCCTCCTTTGGGGGTATGCTGTTCCAGTCGATCACCATGTTTACAGTGCCGGTCTTATTCGCTCTGTGGAAAGAGGGACAATTCCATGTGCACCGGCGATTTTCAAAACCTCAAAACGGAACCGATGAAACGCATTAGCACCCTACTGCTCTTCTTGTCGTTTGCCCTGCTCGCAAATACCCAGCCATTGGATACCTTACTGGATCAATTGCGTAGTGAAAATCCGGAACTACGGGCTTTGGACAGAATGTACCGTGCGGACCAACTGGTGCCCCCGCAGGTCGACGATTGGGCGGATACCGAATTTGGTGTCGGGTTCGGTCTGTTACCCACGGAGACGCGATTGGGCCCCCAGCAAGTCAGGTTGAGTGTCACCCAAATGCTGCCCTGGCCGGGCCGTCTGGATGCGAAGCGGAATTTGGCGGAAGCCAAAGCGGGGGTCAGTCAGTGGGATGCCCCCACCCGGACACTGCAGATGGAACGCCGGTTTACGGAAGCTTACTACCGACTGTATGAACTGCGTAAGACCGATGGAATTATTTCCCGCCAACTGGCCATCATTGACCAATTACGCCGATTGCTGCTGCAGCGGGTAGCGGCCGGGCAGGCCCGAACCACCGCCCTGCTACGGCTGGATCTGCGGGAAGAGGAATTACAAGAGCAGCGACAATTGCTGGGGTTGCGGCAACAGATACCCCTCTCGATAATGCAGGAATTATTGGGTACGGACCGGCCCGTTTCTACACCCGACACCCTGGTGGTAGCTTTTTTCCCGGAAGGGGTAGAGGTTGATTCCTCGCATCCGGAGATCGTCCGGCTTGACCAACAGCTCCGGGTGGCTGAATCTGAGATAGCCATCGCTGGTCTGCAAAGTAAACCCTCGCTGGGGGTTGGATTGGATTATTTTCTGGTAGGTAAGCGTTCCGATGCTGTGCCCAGTGGTAATGGCCGCGACATTGTGCTGCCGCGGGTAATGCTTTCGGTGCCATTGGGTGGTGATCGCTACGAGAAGCGACAGCAGGAGCAGCGGGTTCGAATGGGCGCGATTGCGGATAGGGAAGAAGCATTAATTCTGGCCTTACGGCAAAAGCAGACCGAAGCACGGGCCCGGTACCAGGAAGCCCTGCTGGCGCTGAATAGCTACGCCCGGCAGCAGGAAGTACTTCGCGAGACCATTGAACTGGAAATACGGGCATTGAGTACGGGCGAAACCCGGCTGGATGACGTCCTGGACCTCTACAACCGGGAAATAGATTATCAGATTAAAGAATTACGAGCGATCGTTGCCACCCATCTGGCCCTGGCCGATTTGGTGAGCACGTTGCCCTAAATACTATTGTATATGAAACCGATCTATCAAATACTCATTTTGGTGCTGGCGCTGGCCCTTGGGCTGGGTGGAGGCTACCTGCTGTTTGGCGGAGGAGGGGAATCTTCTCAGCACGATCATTCCGAAATGACGGATACGGCAGAAGGGGAAGCAGAAACCATATACACCTGTTCCATGCACCCCCAGATCCGACAGCCGGAACCCGGTTTGTGTCCGATCTGCGAAATGGACCTCATTCCGGTGGGCTCGAATGAATCGAGTGATCCGCTGGTGTTTACGATGACCAAAGAGGCCGCTGGTCTGGCAAATATTCAAACCACGAAAATCGGAAGTCAGTCGGGGCAACGGGTGGAAGTTTCGGTTAGTGGCCGTATCGCTGCCGATGAACGGCGCCTGGCCGCTCAGACTACCCACGTTGGAGGACGTATCGAAAAGCTCTACGTCAGCTTTACCGGTGAACAAGTGCGGGCCGGGCAACGCCTGGCAACAGTGTATTCGCCAGAGTTGATCACCGCTCAGCAGGAGCTGATACAGGCGATTGAATTCCGCGGCGCAGAAAGTGATTTGGCGGAAGCCGCACGAAAAAAATTGGCGTATTGGAAACTATCGGAGGACTTTATCCAGGAGGTAATAAATACCCGGGAGGTCCAGGAAACAATCGATGTACTGGCTGATCAGGGAGGTACGGTCGCCGATCGCAGGATTGCCGTGGGCGATTATGTGCAGCGTGGCGACGTGCTGTTCAATCTGGTTGACCTGTCTCGTCTTTGGGTATTGCTCGATGTATACGAAGCCGATCTGGCTAAGGTAAGTGTAGGTGACCAGGTTCGGTTTACCACCACCGCAATACCCGAACGGATATTTGACGCACGCATCCGGTTTATTGATCCGCTCATTGATCCTCAGACCCGAACCGCCAGGGCTCGCGCCGAAATATCGAACCGTTCCGGCAAGCTGAAACCGGACATGCTGGTAAAGGGCACTATTATCGGGAGTAGTGCTATGGCTGCAGATCAGGTAGTGGTGCCGGCTTCTGCCGTACTGTGGACCGGTAAACGATCAGTGGTGTACCTGGTGGAACCCGGCAGCAGTGTGCCCTCCTTCCGGTTTCGGGAGATCGTACTGGGCGAACGGGTAGGCAATGGGTACCCGGTTAAGTCAGGACTGCGGGGTGGCGAAGAAGTGGTGACCAACGGGGCTTTTGTAATCGATGCCGCCGCTCAATTGAACAATCAAGCCAGTATGATGAATCGCGATGTACTCCTGGAAGGCAGTGAGGGTAAACCCTCGGTGCCGGATTACCGGGATGAGGCGGACGCTGGTTTTCAAAATGACTTCACGGCAATGACCGAGGCCTACATTGCGTTAAAAGATGCTTTCGTCGCTACGGATGCTACTGCGGCAAGAGAAGCAGCTACTACCATGGATCAGCGATTACGGCAAATAGATGCCGATCTGCTCACCGGTGCGGTATATTCCTTTTGGCAACAGCAAAAAGGGGCGCTGGAAACGCATCTTGATAACCTGATTACAAGCAATAATGTGGCGGAACAACGACAGCAATTTGAATTTATCTCTGCTTTGATGATCGATCTTGTTCGAGCCTTTGGTGCCGAAGATACATTGTACGTGCAGCATTGCCCCATGGCTTTCAATAATAAGGGAGCCGATTGGCTGGCTTACGAGGACCAGATCCTGAATCCCTATTTCGGTGACAAAATGCTACGGTGCGGGGTCGTTCAGGATAGTATTCAATAACACGTAAATCAAAACAATGACTGAAAAATCAATATCGCCATCTCGAAGAACACTGCTTTGGTTGGTACTCATAACGGCTGGGTTCATGACGGGTTGTTTGCCCGGATCGGAACCGGAAAACAGTAATTCGACGGAGACAACTGTATCGTCGTCTGGAAAGGAAACAGGTGATGATACTGCCGGTAAACCCCTGAGTCCGCGCAAGGAGGCCATGGGAACTATTGCTGGTAACACCATAACGATCGACTACAGTGCCCCCAGCAAACGGGGCCGGCTTATTTTTGGAGGTCTCGTCGGATTTGACAGGGTATGGGTTACCGGGGCCCACAAAGCCACGTCTATTACTTTTTCTGAAAAAGTGACCATAGCAGGAAAAGAATTAGAGGCCGGAACCTATGGTCTATTCACTATTCCCGGGGAAGAGCAATGGACCGTCATTCTCAACGAGAATTACCAGATGCACCTGGCCGATGATTACGATGCTAATCAGGATATAGTACGTATACCGGTACAACCACAACGACTTTCGAAAGTGGTCGAACGGCTAACATTTTCAATAGAAGAAACGGGGCCCGAAGAAGGTACGGTACGAATCGCCTGGGATGATACAGCAGTCTCTTTCTCTGTAAAGAATGTATGAGTGTCTGTATGGTCTTTGTGTATGGCTCGTGGCATCTCGTAAGAGAGACATCAGATGATCCGCGAACCACTGCTGTAAATAACAAAAAAGAATAACATGGATAATTTGATAAAAAATGTAGGTGTTTGGCTGGTCTGTGTGCTAGTCTTGTCGGGCTGCCAGTCCATCGGAACCGAAGAAGTCTCCTGGAATCGGTCAGCCTTACCAACTATTTCCGAATACGGTGGCGAAAGCCGCCTTACGGTGCTACACGACGGTGATGTAGCTATGAGCTGGGTAGAATACCTCAACGATACGACCGATCAATTACGGTGGACGCGTTGGGAGGGAACGGAATGGTCAGAGCCGATTGCCATTGCTACGGGCAGCGACTGGTTTGTGAACTGGGCTGATTTTCCGTCTTTGACGGCATTTGGTGATGGAAAAAGTATGGCGGCCCATTGGCTGCAAAAAAGCGCTGGCGGAACCTACGATTATGAGGTACGTGTATCGATCTCAAATGATGGGGGGCAGTCCTGGGGCCCTTCCTTTGTGCTGCACCAGGACAGTGTGCCCGCCGAACATGGTTTTGTTACTTTGAAACCGTACGGTCGTGATAAGCTCATGGCGGTTTGGCTAGACGGGAGATTTACCAAAGTGGATGATGGAGCCATGACCCTGCGGACCGCCACCTTTGATACTGCCGGGAATATCACCGATCAGGTTGAATTAGATCACCGTATTTGTGACTGTTGCCAGACCGACCTGGTCGTCGATGGGGAAGAGGCGATGGTTGTATATCGCGATCGGTCGCAAGAGGAGGTCCGGGATATATCTTTTGTGCGTAAAACGGCTGATGGGTGGACAGAGCCCCGGCCCGTACATCCCGACAAGTGGTTGATCGCCGGCTGTCCGGTTAATGGTCCGGCGGTTACTAAAAACAGTTCGGGGTACTGGTCTGCCTGGTTTACCGGCGCTGAAAATACACCCAAAGTGTTTGCTGCTCGCATGGCTCCCGGTGCCCAGGGCTTCGCGGATACCGTAAGGCTGGACTTCGGGAACCCCCTGGGTCGGGTGGACATGGTAACATCGGGAGATCAGGTATATATTTCCTGGATGGAAAACGGAGAGGATGGCCGGGCGCAGATCTGTTTGGCCTCCATTGATACCGAAGGACTCATCCACCGCCAAAAAATAGCAAAGGTGAGTGGGGCCCGCTCTTCTGGCTTTCCGGTTTTGGTGAAAGCCAGTGAACAATCGCTATTCTTATCTTATACAAAAGTGACCGAAAACGGACAAAGAGTGGCGGTAGAAAGAATTGATATTCAGTAAGCTATGAAAAAATGCTGCGGAGATCATTGTGATTGCGCCAAGCGCAGTCCGGTTCAGCGATGGCTTAACCGGATCGGACTCCTGCTGTTTTTGTTGGTACTCGGAACGGTTGTAATAGCGCTAATGCTATCCTGACATGTAGTTGGAGGAGGCCAGGCCCTGAGATCCATATTCCGGCCACAGCAGGTAGTGTTTCCTTATGAAGAATATCGGTGGACGGCAGGAACCTGTTGGTCGACAGACCGGGCCTGATGCTCTTCCTCATGCCTAAAAATGGCATGTGCCGGGCGTGCAAAAAATAATTGTAGATCAATTTCATAACCTTTTTAATCGAATACTATGCGTATCAACCTGCGTTTAATGACTTCCCTGCTATTGGTAGCAGGCCTGATGACTTTTGTTGCTTGTTCCGGTGGTGGTAATGACCAAGCCGGTGATTCCGAAACCGTGGAAATGGACGGAGAACACATGGGACCTGAATATACGTCAGCCTACGTATGCCCTATGCACTGCGAGGGTAGCGGCAGCGACGAGCCGGGTAAGTGTCCCGTCTGTGGAATGGAGTACGTCGCTAAGGACGAGTTGCAAGAGCAGGAAGGCCATCAGGACCACGGCCATGATGACCACGAAGGACACAACCACTAATGTACGTTCGCCGGGATCGATTGGAGATCCCGGCGACTATACCGCCAGGGGCGATGAATAACCCTCCTAATACCCTGGTTCAGGTGTATTTACCGGTCTGATTTTACGGTATCCAGAAATTTTATGGATATCGGCTGGTCCCTGCTGCATCCTATCTGAATTATTCGTATATTGATGATTCAATAGGTGGCTCCAAGTCCCACCTTCCCTTCACATACCTTTCACTTTACACGCTATGTACGAATCGTAATCGATTCCTGTCATCCCCCCTGTAGACAGACCGATTCGCTATTGCTTCGGACGAGAAACCTTTTACATCGACACACCTGATGCGGCTCCGGTCGCCTTTAAGAACATCCATGTTTTAGTGGATGGGGTATTATGATTCGGGTGCTAAGTCATTTTTAGCGGCCATACTCACTGAGGGATTGGCAGGCTTTCGCCAAAAATTACCCGGAATAGGGTAGTTTATTAGGTGGTATTCCAAGTAATTAGTATGTAATTTTCATAAGAAGGATTTTCTACATTTTTTAACAAATTAGAACCATGAATCTTTTTACCAGTCTGTGCCAGCGCACGGGCCTGGTTATGGCGTTCTTTCTAACCTTTGCCATTACCAGTACAACAGCGTTCAACACCAGTTACGACAATAACTCAATTGAAGACGAACGCGTTGCCATCCGTGATCTGGACATCCCAAAAATGACGGCAGATAATGCTACCAACCCATTGACTCAAGCTACTGGCTCCGATTGCGGATGCCAGGATCAGGTCAATGTTCGTATGAACGGAAATTGCACGTACACCCTTACTCTTAACCAGGTAGGTGCCGGTGCGTGTACCGAAGCTCGCCGTTTGATAGTTAACGATGCCAATCCCGGGAACGGGGGCATTATTGATTGCCCGGGCACCTATACCTACGGTATTTTCGACGGTAACGATGACCTGATATGTTGGGGAGAAGTGCTCGCCGAAGACAAAACCGGTCCCCGGGTTGATGAGGTTGAAACAGTATACGAGACTATTCCCTGTATCTTTGCCGCTGACTTCGTCAACAATGTGGAAACTGCTAATCCTAACTCACCCTACTACATTGGCCGGGTTTTATTCGAGGATAATTGTGGCGACTGCGGTTGCAGTATCGAAACTAAGTTTTTCGACCAGATAGAATACTTTACCAATTGCGAGAATCGTGGTATTCAGTTTGGTGATGAGTTCCTGTATGCCCGGATATCCCGTAAATACACCTCGACCGACTGTGAAGGCAATAGTACTGATTATACGGTCACGTACGACTTCGTGCGTCCCGCTCTGGATGACCTGGTCCTGCTCGACGACGTAACGGAACAGACCTGCAACGCAGCGGGCGTAACACCACCTGCCGCGTACCCCTATTGGGAAGTGCCTTTCCCTACGGCCGATGGCGACTACAAATTAGGCCTCGATGAGGTCGACTGCAATTACTCCATCTCTATCGACGAAACCGAATTCCCCGTGTGTAACGGAACCGGCCGGAAAATTCAGCGCTACATCAGCGTGTTTGACTGGTGTGCCGGCACGTCCGATTACGTGGATACCGTCGTCATTAAAATAGGTGACTTTGCACCCCCCACCTTCAGAGGAAAAGCCAAAGCCATGGGGACGGGCCTGCAAAAAGACCTCAACTACAACCAGTCGATTACCAGTAATGAGGTGATCGTTGATCTTGATTCTCTGCAGACCCTGAAAAGCATGGGGATGGTTACGACCATTTCCACCCGCCCTCAGGACTGCACGGGAGCTTTTTCCATTGACCTGAATTCCCTGCGTTCGACCTTTGGTTTTGATATTGAAGATTGCAGTATTCGCGAGCCTTCCGTATCCATCATGACCTTTGGTCCCAAGGTTATTGGCGGGTTCCCCACGGGCGATTCCATTTGGCGCGAAGGAAACTACCCAATGATTAATGGTTTTGCCGCCGGTATTCCCGTCGGTATTCACGCCCTGATCCTGGAGGTAGCCGATGAGTGCTATAATTCCGCCAAAGGCGTTATTTTCTTCCAGGTAAAAGACCAGATAGCTCCCGTGATGTCATGCGATGATCAATTGAATATCACGCTGTCAACGGGTGGTTACGGTCGGGTATTTGCCAGTGATGTCGACGAAGGCAGTTCTGATAATTGCGCGCTGGCGAGCCTGAAAATCAGGCGTTCAGTAAACGAAGCCTGTATCAATGCCGGAACCTTCGACATGGACGATCTGGTCCAGGAGGATGGTGTTTTCTACACCATCTGGAACGATTACGTAGAATTCTTCTGTTGCGATGCCGGTCAGAATGTGGTGATCGAACTACAGGGTACAGACAATGCGGTTGACCCTATCATGAAGATGGATATGCCCAACCGCAACATCTGCTGGCTGGAGTTATTGATCGAAGATAAAGTGGACCCCCAGTGTACCAATCTGCCTCCGGCAATTACGACCTGCGACGACGAGGTCCTCAACAACCTCGATGACCTTTCCTTCTTTGGTACTCCGCAGGAGCCATTCAGCAACTGTCAGTCTTTTGGCATTGAGGAATTGGATCCCATTGTCGACCTCGACCGCTGCAATGTGGGTACGATCACCCGCCAGTGGGTCGCGGTAGGTAACGGCGAACAATCCGATATATGTGAGCAACTGATTACCGTAGTGGCACGCCACGACTATTGGGTGCGCTTCCCGGCTGACGCAGAAACCACTTGCGGTGATACACCTTCTACGGAAGGGGTAACCTTTGTAGAGGATGCTTGTGATCTGATGGCCGTAAGTTCGGAGGATGAGACCTTCACCGCTACGCAGGATCCTAATGCATGTTATAAGATCTTCCGGACCTACCGGGTGATCAACTGGTGCGAATACGATGGTGAGGCACAGCCAACTATCGTTTCCCGCGACTGGGACGGCTACAATGGTACCAATCCGCAAAGCCCGGATGGTGATGATAACCCCGGTGACGAAGCTATTTACGTTCATGTAAAGCGCGACTTCTCCGACGATCAGCCCGATACGGTCTACTATGATAATACCGACAATCCGTACGACAACAGCGTATCCTTCGGTGGTTCTACCTACGGCTACTGGTGGCGGGTTATTTCGGGTAGCGATGATCCGACCGAAGAGGCTTACTACGAAGGAAATGGCTCCGTATGGTCCGATGATGGAAACCAAAACGATAGCGATATTTCCGGAAACACCCAAAGCGATGACAACGATTACCGCTACGGTAGCTTTGGATTCTTCCAGTATACCCAGCATATCGTGGTCTACGATGATGTAGATCCGGAGATCACCGTTGAAGGGGAAGACACCTTTGCTTCACTCGATGGCGAGAACTGTACGGGAGACGTAACCTTCCTGGTGGCTGCTACTGATCTTTGTACCGACGATACCCTCGACGTAAGTATCACCGTCCTGCTCGACGTAGGAAACGATGGTGTCACCGATGCTGATGTAACGTCTAATCTGGTAAATGGTACCTTTAGTGCCGAGTATCCACAAGGACAACACCGCCTGGTCTTCACAGCTAATGATGGCTGTGGCAATGCAGTGACTGTGAGCCGGGTGTTCGACATAGTGGACCGCAAAGCACCAGCTCCGATCTGTATCAATGGCATCTCCATTGAATTGATGCCAAGTGAAGATGATACAACCGGCGGCTTTATGGAAGTTTGGGCCAGTGACTTTATAGCATCGGCAGTCTTTGACTGTACCGGTCAGGGTGAGCCGGGTGGTGATTTCAACTTGCCGATGATCACGGAAGAGAACTACTTCATTGTTCGCGATGAAATCGAGGGCGTCAGCGAGTTCGATCCCGATAATCCGCAGACGGGCGTGGCCTTCAATTGTAATGATGCCGGCCAGTTGATCCCCGTAGAGGTTCATACGGTCGATCTGGAAGGAAATAACGACTACTGCCTGACCTATGTCCAGGTTGATGACAATATGGATATCTGTCCGGACGGGGAAGGTGAAGGTCTGGTCTCCGGTTCGGTGAAAACTGCACGTAATACCCAGGTGGACGGTGTGGAAGTATCGCTGT